>CAMDKB010000023.1 GCA_945901195.1 Rhizobium sp. Q54 | reverse complement strand
ATGATAGGTGATCATGCCCGTTGGCTTTGCGCCGCGTTCGGGATTGACCTTGCCGTCTGTGGAGGTTGCAACGAGCCGCCATGAACCGAAGAATTTTCGGGCGTCCTCGCCATTCGGTCTGGTCTGGCCCAATGCATTGCCCACCATGATAGCCCCCATCGCCAGCATGGCAGGAATAATTGCAAATCTTTTGAAAACGGGGATGCGGCTTCCTCCCTGCGTTTATTTTGCAGAGAGATTGCTGTGAAAAGGCGAGGTACGCAAGTCTTGCCTTGAAGCTTGCCTTGCCTTGAGGCTTGCCGCTAGCTTCACAAAGACGGGATGATCTTTTTCAATTCGTTCAGGAAGCCCGGACGGATATCGTCGCGCGACATCGCGAAGGCGACGTTGGCGGCGAGGAAACCGACCTTGGAACCGGTATCATAGGTCTTGCCGTCAAAGCGGACGCCATAGAAACCCTGCGATTCCGATAGTTTTTTCATGCCGTCGGTCAACTGGATTTCGCCACCTGCGCCTGCGCCGACATTCTCAAGAATGGAGAAGATTTCCGGCTTCAGGATATAGCGGCCCGAGATGATCGACGTAGAGGGCGCAGTACCTTTGGCCGGCTTTTCGACCATGCCCTTGATCTCGAACGTATGGCCGAAATCCTTGCCAATTGCGACGACTCCGTACTTGTCCGTTTCTTTCATCGCCACTTCTTCGACAGCGATCACGTTGCCATCATGTTTTTCGTAGGCTTCGATACATTGGGCAAGGCAGCGTCCGCCGTGTTTTCCTGGCAGGGTTATCATATCGGGCAGTAGCACGGCGAAAGGCTTGTTGCCGATGATATCGCGCGCGCACCATACAGCATGGCCAAGGCCCAGCGGGGCTTGCTGACGCGTAAAGCTTGTGGCGCCAGCCCTGGGCAGGTCACGCATAAGCTCTTCAAGCTCCTTGTTCTTGTTGCGGCGCTTGAGTGTATCCTCAAGCTCGTAGGCCATATCGAAATGATCCTCGATGACGGCCTTGTTGCGACCGGTCACAAAGACAAAATGCTCGATCCCGGCTTCGCGGGCTTCCTCGACGCAATGCTGCAGGACGGGCCGGTCGACGACCGTCAGCATTTCCTTGGGGATTGTCTTGGTTGCGGGCAACACGCGGGTGCCGAGACCTGCGACGGGGAACACGGCCATGCGAATGCGTTGAGTCATAAGAGTGTTTTTCCTTAGCGCCGCCGGTGCGAAACAGGTTGACGCAAATTTCATGGTTTGCGTTATAGAATCATAAGATCAAAGCGTTAAAATCGGGTGATTTTGCGATGACTGTTCTGGTTACGGGCGGCGCGGGGTATATTGGCAGCCACATGGTTCTGGCCCTGCGCGATGCGGGCGAGCGCGTTGTTGTCCTTGACAATCTTTCGACGGGTTTCCGTTGGGCCGTACCGGATGATGTGCCGCTGATCGTCGGAGATTTTGGCGACGGAGATCTCGTGACCGAGATGCTTAAGCGCTACCAGATCGAATCGATCATTCATTTCGCAGCCAAGATTGTTGTGCCTGAATCCGTGGCCGATCCGCTTGGCTATTATCTCAATAATACCGCCAAGGCGCGGCAATTGATCGAATGTGCTGTGGGTGCAGGCGTCGGACAATTTATCTTTTCATCGACAGCGGCGGTTTATGGCGACCCCGAACAGAACCCTGTCACGGAGGATGAAACGCTCAAGCCCATGAGCCCCTATGGCCGATCCAAGCTGATGGTCGAATGGATGTTGCAGGACGTGGCGAAAGCCCATCCGCTGCGTTATGCGGTGCTACGTTACTTCAATGTGGCCGGCGCTGATCCTCAGGGCCGCTCGGGGCAATCGACGCCCAATGCGACACATCTTATCAAGGTTGCAGTTCAGGCAGCGCTTGGCCATCGCAACGGGATGGATGTGTTTGGCACAGATTATCCGACGCCGGATGGCTCTTGCGTGCGCGATTATATTCAGGTGAGCGATCTTGCTCAGGCGCATCTGGACGCCTTGAACTATCTGCGCGAGGGCGGTGAAAGCATCACCTGCAATTGCGGTTACTCGCGTGGCTTCTCGGTTCTGGAAGTGATCGCTGTGGTGAAAAGCGTTTCGGGTGTCGACTTTCCCGTCCGCATTTCCGGCCGCCGCCCGGGCGATCCCTCAGCCATCGTTGCAGGAAATGCACGGATCAAATCTGCGTTGAACTGGCAGCCACGCTATGACGATCTCAAGCTGATCGTTGATCAGGCGCTCAACTGGGAACGGCGGTTGCACAACCGCAAGGCGGGGTGATGCCTGTGAGCGATGTACTGAATATATCTTTTCGCCGCTTCCATGAAACGTCTCCTAGCCCCGTGTTGATCATGACCTGGAAAACCATATGGTCTGAACAGGTAGTTTGCCTATGTGCCTGATTTTGTCGCTCGGTTTTCTGCCGTCGACAAGCGGAAAATGACCAACTAACGGTCAGTCAGGTGCTGAATTCAACTTTCGCAATTCCAAAATGGCCGTCGCGCGAATGAATAGCTCGACTTCTGTTGGGTCGATGTCTTCATGGCCTCGCAAAACGCGGGCGCAGAAATCTCGATATAATTTTCGCACTTGTCCACGCGCCTATAATTGCGTATGCGTGAGAGCTATTACCTTAAAGGGGCTTTTAGGCACGCGTGCGTCATAACCCGCTTGCTGCAAGTTCATGTTCTGTAACACTTGAAGCGCATCTTGCCGCGCCGCTTCCCAGAACCTGGCGTCGGCTCTTGCCAATTGAACAATTTCTCTCAAACGCTCTAATCTTCTTGTCCGCAGGTTATCCGCAAATCGGCGAGCTTCCCATTCAGATATTATCAGGGCGCGCTTTTCCGTCCATTGGTCCTTGCTGAAAAACGTCACAGCATTGTCGAAATAATACCAGCCATTGGACTGACGTCTCAGCTTTCGAAGCCTTTGAAAAAAAGATGAAGTGACAATGCCCTGTCTGTCATCAAATTGGGGAGGCGCGCGCTCGTCTCCTGCTTTGATCCAGTCTTCTATTTGAATTTCCAAACCATAAGGCCAAGAGCTTCCACCATGTGTTTCCCCAATTGCCTGCAACACGGCTTGTAGTTCGCTGCGAGATTGATCTACGCCGCTACTCACCTCGGCAACAGCGTCTCACCCATCAAGAACAGATCGACCGACCGTGCGCATTGCCGACCTTCGCGGATTGCCCAGACGACGAGTGATTGACCGCGGCGCATGTCGCCGCAGGCGAAGATCTTTTCGCGCGAGGCCTTGTAGTGCACAGTGTCGGCCTTCACGTTCTTGCGGGGGTCGAGTTCAAGCCCCAGTTTTTCGATCATGCCGGTGGCGACCGGCGCGACAAAGCCCATGGCCAGCAATACAAGATCAGCCTTGAGATCAAATTCCGTTCCGGGAATGGGCTGGAACTTGTTGTCAACGCGCACGCATTTCAACGCGGTGATATGGCCATCTTCGCCCACGCATTCCACCGAATTGACGGCAAAGTCGCGTTCGGCGCCTTCTTCGTGGCTTGATGACGTGCGTAGCTTCAAAGGCCAGTCAGGCCATGACAGCAGCTTGTTTTCCTTCACGGGAGGCTGCGGCATGATTTCCAGCTGCGTGACCGACAGCGCGCCCTGCCGCACGGACGTGCCGATGCAGTCGGAGCCGGTATCGCCGCCGCCGATGACGACCACATGCTTGCCGCTGGCGAGGACCGGTTCGTTGGTGCCGATGGGCTCTCCGGACACGCGGCGGTTTTGCTGGGGCAGGAATTCCATGGCGAAATGCACACCGCCCAATTCGCGGCCAGGCACAGTAAGGTCACGCGGCAGCTCCGCGCCACCGGCAAGGACAACAGCGTCATGGCCTGCGACGATGTCATCAACCGGCACATTCACGCCAATATGGCTGTTGAAATGGAAGGTCACGCCTTCGGCCTTCATCTGTTCGGCGCGCCGCTCCAGATAGTGCTTTTCCATCTTGAAGTCAGGAATGCCATAGCGCATGAGGCCGCCAGCCTTGGCGTTTTTCTCATAGAGATGGACGTCATGACCGGCGCGCGCGAGCTGTTGCGCCGCCGCCATGCCGGCGGGGCCTGAACCGACAATCGCGATCTTCTTGCCAGTCTTTTTCTTGGGGACTTCCGGCTTGATCCAGCCCTCTTTCCAGCCGCGATCAACGATCGAGCATTCGATCGTCTTGATGGTGACCGGGGTGTCCTCGATGTTCAGCGTGCAGGACGCTTCACACGGGGCGGGGCAGATGCGACCGGTGACTTCAGGAAAGTTGTTGGTGGAATGCAGGTTCCGGCACGCCTCTTCCCAATCGCCGCGATAAACCAGATCGTTCCAGTCGGGAATCTGGTTATTCACCGGGCAGCCATTGTGACAATAAGGTATGCCACAATTCATGCAGCGCGATGCCTGATCCTTCGTCGAGCTCTCCGAGAGCGGCAGCACGAATTCCCTGTAATGGCGGATACGATCAGACGCAGGCGCATATTTGCGATCCTGCCGGTCAATTTCGAGAAAGCCTGTTACCTTGCCCATGACTTTACTCCCCCGCCACTGGCATGCCAGCCGCTTCGTTCTGCTCTGCCATCATTTCATTCAGTGCACGGCGGTACTCGACGGGCATGACCTTGCGGAATTTCGATTTGGCCGTGTCCCAATTATCGAGAATTTCCTTGGCGCGTGCGGAGGCAGTGTAGCGCGTGTGGTTTGCGATCAATTGATGCAGACGTTCTGCGTCAAAGCGCGTCATGTCGCTCATGACATCTACACGGCCGAGGACACTGAGATCTCCGCCCTGGTGATGGACGCGCTCATTCAGCTCCTCCTCCTCCGGCACGGATTCAAGATCCACCATCGAAAGATTGCAGCGATCTTCGAACGTGCCGTCTTCGTCATAAACATAGGCGATGCCGCCAGACATGCCTGCGGCGAAGTTGCGGCCTGTATTGCCGAGCACAACAACGATGCCGCCCGTCATGTATTCGCAGCCGTGATCGCCCGTGCCTTCCACAACTGCGATAGCGCCGGAATTGCGCACGGCGAAACGCTCGCCTGCAACGCCACGGATATAACATTCACCGTTGATGGCGCCATAGAGGACGGTATTGCCCGCAATTATGGATTCGTGCGGCACGATCTTGGTTGCATTCTTCGACGGGTAGATGATGAGGCGGCCGCCCGAGAGACCCTTGCCAACATAATCATTGGCCTGACCTTCCAGTTCCAGCGTGACGCCGCGCGCAACCCATGCGCCAAAGCTTTGCCCGGCTGTGCCGGTGAGCTTAACGTGGATGGTGTCGTCGGGCAGGCCGGTGTGGCCATAGCGTTTTGCAACTTCGCCCGAGAGCATCGCGCCCGTGGTGCGGTCGACGTTGCGGATGGGGTACGACAGGCTTACGGGCTTGCGCGTTTCCAGCGCGCCCATCGCCTCCGCAATCAGCTGGCGATCGAGAACATTGTGGATTTTGTGCTGCTGTGCCTGCGAGCGGAAAATCACCCGGTCAGCGGGCACATCCGCCTTGCTGAAGAGCCTGCTGAAATCCAGGCCTTTGGCCTTCCAGTGATCAATTGCGTTTTGTTGATCGAGCAGCTGTGTCTGGCCGATCATTTCATTAAAGTTGCGGTAGCCGAGCGAAGCCATTATCTCGCGAACTTCTTCGGCCACGAAGAAGAAAAAGTTGATCACATGTTCGGGCAACCCGACGAAGCGCTTGCGCAAGACCGGGTCCTGCGTGGCGACCCCGACGGGGCAGGTGTTGAGATGACACTTGCGCATCATCACGCAACCGGCCGCAATCAATGGCGCAGTGGCAAAGCCGAATTCGTCCGCGCCCAGCAGCGCGCCCACGACAACATCGCGGCCCGTTCGCAAGCCGCCATCCACCTGCACCGTAATGCGCGAACGCAAATCGTTCAGCACAAGGGTCTGATGGGTTTCTGCAAGGCCGATTTCCCAGGGGCTTCCGGCATTCTTGATGGACGTGAGGGGCGAAGCGCCTGTGCCGCCTTCATAACCTGAAATTGTCACATGATCCGCGCGGCCCTTGGAAACGCCCGCAGCGACTGTGCCGACACCGACCTCGGACACGAGTTTCACCGAAACGTCGGCGGTGGGATTGACGTTCTTGAGATCAAAGATCAGCTGCGCGAGATCCTCGATTGAATAGATGTCGTGATGAGGCGGTGGCGAAATCAGGCCCACACCGGGCGTTGAATGGCGTACTTTTGCAATGACCGCATCGACCTTGTGGCCCGGCAATTGCCCGCCTTCGCCGGGCTTTGCGCCCTGCGCCATCTTGATCTGCATCATGTCGGAATTGACGAGATATTCTGTCGTCACACCAAAACGACCGGAGGCAACCTGCTTGATGGCGGAGCGGCGGGAATCGCCATTCGCCATGGGCTTGAAGCGATCGGATTCCTCGCCGCCCTCACCTGTGTTTGACTTGCCGCCAATGCGGTTCATGGCGATGGCGAGCGTCGTATGAGCTTCGCGCGAAATCGAGCCATAGGACATCGCGCCTGTCGCAAAACGCTTGACGAGATCCTTGGCGCTTTCAATTTCCTCCAGTGGAACGGGCTTGCGTCCGGATTCTTCCGCGTTCTTGATGCGGAAGAGGCCGCGTATCGTCAACAGCCGTTCTTCCTGTTCGTTCAGGAGCTTCGCATAAGCGCGATATTGATCGCGCGAATTGCCGCGTACGGCGTGCTGCAGCAGCGACACCGATTCTGGTGACCACGAATGAGCCTCGCCGCGTGTGCGATACATATATTCGCCGCCGACCGCGAGCATGTGACGGTATACGGGCGAATCGCCGAAAGCATCGCCATGACGTGTTGCGGTTTCGCGCGCCACTTCCTCAAGGCCGATGCCCTCGATCTTCGTCGCGGTGCCGGTGAAGTAGTTGTCGACGAAAGCCTTGTTAAGTCCGATGGCGTCAAATATCTGCGCACCGCAATAGGATTGATAGGTGGAGATGCCCATCTTGGACATCACCTTCAATAAACCCTTGTCGACGGCCTTGATGAAACGCTTGACCACTTCGTGATCATCGACCTCTTCAGGAAATTCGCCGCTTTCGCGCAAGGCTTCCAATGTCTCGAAGGCGAGATAGGGGTTGATCGCTTCGGCGCCGTAGCCTGCAAGGCAGGCAAAATGGTGCACTTCGCGCGCTTCGCCTGTCTCCACGACGAGACCGACTGACGTACGCAAACCTTTGCGGATAAGATGGTGATGCACGGCAGCAGTGGCCAGCAGGGCAGGGATCGGCACCCGGTCTGGCCCAACCATGCGGTCGGACAGGATGATGATGTTATAGCCGCCCTTGACGGCTTCTTCGGCGCGAACGCACAGGCGCTCGACCATGTCGTTCATCGCTTGTGCGCCGCGCTCGGTCTTGTAGGTGATATCGAGCGTCTTGGTGTCGAATGAATCCTCAAAGTGGCCAATGCAGCGGATCTTTTCGAGATCGTCATTGGTGAGGATAGGTTGGCGCACTTCCAGACGCTTGCGGCTGGACGCGCCCTTGAGATCGAGCAGGTTCGGGCGCGGGCCGATGAACGATACGAGGCTCATCACCAGCTGCTCGCGGATCGGATCGATGGGCGGGTTGGTGACTTGTGCGAAGTTCTGCTTGAAATAGGTGTACAGGGGCTTGCAGAGGTTGGACATGGCCGAGATCGGCGTGTCGGTGCCCATCGAGCCTGTGGCCTCCTCGCCGGTGATCGCCATGGGCGATAGCAGAATGGCGATATCTTCCTGCGTATAGCCAAAGGCCTGCTGACGATCGAGCAGCGATACATCCGTGCGCGAAGCCCGTGCCTCTACGGGGTTCAGATCTTCAAGCACAATCTGCGTGTCGTCGAGCCACGTCTTGTAGGGGTGACTGGCTGCAAGGTCGCGCTTGATTTCGTCGTCAGAGACAATGCGATGTTGCTGAAGATCGACCAGCAGCATCTTGCCCGGCTGCAGGCGCCATTTGGTGACGATCTTTTCTTCGGGAATTGGCAAGACGCCGACTTCGGACGCCATGACAACAAGGCCATCATCGGTGACGATATAGCGTGCCGGGCGCAGACCATTGCGATCAAGTGTCGCGCCGATCTGCAAACCGTCGGTAAAAGCCATGGCGGCTGGACCGTCCCACGGCTCCATCAGCGCGGCATGATATTCATAGAAGGCGCGGCGTTCCTCGCTCATCAGCGGATTGCCGGCCCAGGCTTCTGGAATCAGCATCATCGCTGCATGAGCCAGCGAATAGCCACCCTGCACGAGAAATTCGAGAGCGTTGTCGAAACAGGCGGTATCTGACTGGCCTTCATAGGAAATTGGCCAGAGCTTGGTGATGTCGTCGCCAAACAGGGGCGAAGATACGGAAGCCTGACGGGCCGCCATCCAGTTCACATTGCCGCGCAGCGTGTTGATTTCGCCGTTGTGGGCGACCATTCGGTAGGGATGGGCGAGCGACCATGTCGGGAACGTATTGGTCGAGAAACGCTGATGCACCAGCGCGAGCGCCGACTTGATACGGGGATCGCGCAGGTCCTTGAAATAATCGCCGAGTTGCGTTGCCAGCAGCATGCCCTTGTAGACAAGCGTGCGCGAGGACATGGACACAACATAAAAGCCGGAAGGCCGCTTCTCGCCCAGTCCAAACACGCGCGCAGAAATCTGCTTGCGCAGGACATAGAGCTTGCGCTCGAAGAGGTCCGGATCTTCCATGCCGGTCCCGCGGCCAATGAAGACCTGAACGTGCGCGGGCTCGGTGGGCTTCACTGAATAGCCAAGGCCCGACGAATCTACAGGCACATCGCGCCAGCCCAGCAGAACCTGGCCTTCATCGCTGATTGTCTGTTCGATAATGGCGCGCACGATCGTGCGGTCTTCTGCATCACGGGGAAGGAAAACGGCAGCAACACCGTAAGCACCGGGTTCGGGCAGCTTGAAGCCAGATTTGGCCGTCTCTTCGGCAAGAAAATCATGGGGAATCTGGATCAGCATGCCGCAGCCGTCGCCGGCGAGAGGGTCTGCGCCAACAGCGCCGCGATGATCGAGATTGAGCAGGATTTCCAGACCCTTCTCGATAATGTCGTGCGACTTCTCGTTATTGAGCCTTGCGACAAAGCCAACGCCGCAGGCGTCCTTCTCGTTGCGCGGGTCATAAAGGCCCTGGGCAGCGGGGAACGCAGGATCAATCAATGTGGTCCGGGAGGTCATAGTATCATTTCCGTTATGCGCGTGAAACTTGTTGAAAGGCTGAAAGATCAAACGGCTAAGCAAACGCCGGGCCGTTTTCGGCGCGCCTGCGTTCGCGGATCTTCCTTTTTCAGCCCATTCCTGTTCACTGCCCGCTCCTGCCGGCCAAAACTAAATTGTAGTGTTTGAAAACGGCTCTCTGGTGCACCCGCAGCCGTCCCGCTGCGTCGTGCTCTCCAGCTTTATGCGCCTGGTTCCGTCCAAAGTTCCGGCACGCTGGAGGGATAGAAAACCCGCCCCACCTCCAAAGGTCAGTAAAGCTGTCCTATTGAAGGCAATCGACCATGCCAGATTTATTTGTGAGGCACAAGTGGTCCCCGGACGGCTTTTTATGCCTTGTTGGCTTGCCTGAAAGTCCATTCCGGGGCAGGTCCTGCCTACACCGCAACAGGTTCCGGAAACTCCCATGCTCTTTGCCAGTGACAATGCCAGCGGCGCGTCCCAGAAAGTCATCGATGCCATCGTTGCGGCGAACGATGGCTATGCGCCGCCTTACGGCGCAGACGACTGGTCAAAGGCAGCCGAAGTGCGCGTTAGCGAACTTTTCGAGCGGAAGTGCGCGGTGTTTCTCGTTCCAACGGGCACAGCGGCCAATGCTCTGGCGCTTGCGGCGCTTACGCCACCTTACGGCGCGATATTTTGTCACGATGATGCGCACATCATGGATGACGAATGCGGCGCGCCGGAGTTTTTTTCCGCCGGGGCAAAGCTTGTCGGCATTTCAGGTTCTTGCGGAAAGATCAGCGAAGCCGGCCTCGCTGCGACCCTGGCAGCCTATCCGCGCGGTCTCGTTAAACAGGTACAGCCTGCGGCGCTCTCTCTTTCGCAGGCGACGGAAAGCGGAACGCTCTATTCGCCCGCCGAGGTTTCTGTGTTTGCCGGGATGGCGCACCGGCACGATGTGGCCGTCCATATGGATGGCGCACGTTTCGCTAATGCGATTGCTTCGCTGGGTGTGAGCCCGGCTGAAATGACATGGAAATCTGGGGTGGACGTGTTGTCGCTGGGCGGCACCAAGAACGGGGCCATCATGTGCGAAGCGGTGGTGTTTTTCGACCGGGACCGTGCTGCCGATTTTCTCTATCTGCGCAAACGTGGAGGCCATACTGTTTCAAAAGGCCGATTCATTGCTGCACAGATGCTGGCCTGGCTTGATGGCGGGCATTGGCTGGAGCTGGCCCAACATGCCAATGACCAGGCGCAACGGCTCGCTTCGGGTTTACGTGCGATTTCAGGCGTGCGGCTACCCTGGCTGCCCCAGGTCAATGAAGTTTTCGCCGTATTGCCAGTTGCTGCCGACAAGGCGCTGAAAGCGGCCGGTGCCCGCTATTACGATTGGGGCGGGCGGGGCCTCGAGGGCGATGATTGTCTCAAGCCGGGCGAAGTTTTCGTGAGGATGGTGACATCATTCGTGACCAGGGAAGATGATGTCGACAGGTTTCTGGACATTACGAGGAAAGCTGCGGCTGGTTAAGATTTCGTCTCACCCTCGCCGTATTCTCTCATAAGACTGTCAGGCGAGGTTTATTGCAGCCCGGCAGAATTATGCGAGGGCTAGCAGACCGGGAGAGTGAAATGAGTTTTATTTCGAGCGGAATTCGTCTGGCCGTGCTCACTGTAGGTGTATCGGCCTTGCTTGGCGGGGCGGGTTCCAGCAGCGCCTCGGCGCAGGCCGTTTATTGGCTCGCGCCGAGCCCCGGCTATGGGTATGTGCCGCCAATGCCGATCTACAGGTCAGAGCTACGTTATTATCCTCGCCCCGAATATCCTGAGGATATTTATGAGCGGGGACCCCGCGCGCGGCCACTTGGTCCCGCGCAGGTTCGCAATATGCTGAATGAACGGGGCATGCGAGTTACAGGCGCGCCAGCGCGCAACGGCCGGGTGTTTGTTGCAGACGTACGCGACCGCAACGGCAACCTGCGGCGGGTTATTGTCGACGGCCTCAATGGGGAGGTTTTGCAGAGTTTTCCCGGACAGGCACCAGCTGGTCAGGTTTATGCTGGCCGCCCCGTCGACCCTGCGGTTGACCCGGATTACGTGCCTCAGAACGAGCCACGCGTGATTCAAGGCATTGGGCGGAGTGGCGGGCTCACTAACAAGCCGCTGCCGGGTGCGCGCATTTCCACTCAGAAGAAGGGCAAGCCGGCGAAAAAAACTGCCGCCAAGCCGCCGGCAGCGAGAGCTGTGCCAGCCGCAACCCCGATGGTTCCCCCTCCTTTGGTTCCCGCTTCGGCTGCTCCCGTTGTTCCCGCGCCAGCGATCGCAGCGCCAAGGACGCCTGTTGCGCCAGCGCCTTTGCAAACGACGCCTGAACAGCAGCCACAACCTGTCGCGGCAACGCCAGCGGTTCCGATTGAAAGTCGAGAATCTCCGGCCTCCCTGGCGACACCGGCGGCGGTTACACCGGGCGTTCATCCATCGCCCGTGATGGGTGAAGCATCTGGCGGGCAGCCAACTCCGCGTCAGGCCACCAAGGCGGCGAGGGATGCAGATCCGCAGGCGGATAGATCGCGGCGGCGGGTGCGCTTTCTCAAGCCCGATGTGCCGGTTGTACCGGAGGGGGTTCAACAATCAGGCGCTGTTGCGGCTCCTGCTGCACCGCTGGATTCACCCCGTCCAGTTGCGTCCAAGCCCATTGTGCCTGAGACAGCTCCAGCCGTTCGTGACGAAACGCCGATTGTGCCTGTCGCGCCGCTCGAATAGGCCAACGCAAAAGGCTGCCTGCAAATCGTATTGATGGAAGCCGAAGGGCGTCCTCGCGGACGCCCTTCGCAAATCAGATGGTAAACTTCGCTTATTTACGCCGCCTGTTTGACCTCAGTCTCAATGACCTTGCCATTGCCGACGGGAATTCGGCGGGGCTTTGCGGCTTCTGGAATTTCGCGCACGAGCGAAACGTGGAGCAGTCCGTTTTCCAGATTGGCGCCCGTCACATGAACGTGGTCAGCGAGCTGGAAGCGGCGTTCGAAAGAACGCCCGGCAATGCCCTGATAGAGAAATTCCTTCTTCGCGCCCTCTGCGTTTGTTTCCTTCGAGCCGCGAATGGAGAGTACATTCTCCTTCTGCTCGATGGCGATTTCGGTTTCGCCAAAGCCAGCAACCGCCAAAGTGATACGATAGGCATCTTCGGCTGTGCGCTCGATATTATAGGGCGGGTAGGTGTTTGCCGCCTCTGGTCCGGAAACCTGATCCAGCATGGAAAACAGGCGGTCGAAGCCAATGGTCGAGCGGTAGAGTGGTGACAGATCGTAACGCATTTTCACATCCTCCTGAGAAGCGACATGAGCGGAACCCAGTGCACCGGCGGTATTCCCATAAGGCGAATACTTTCGGTCCGGGCGAATGGATCGCCGTTCGGATTTGCGCGTCCGGTATGGCCCGCGCAGGACTGATGTGGGGAGGGTTTTATTGCGTTCAAGGGGGGCGACCCACAGCCAAGACCGCGAATTACCCAGTCTCGTTGAATATATACAAAACAAAAAAGTAATTTATTTTATTTTCCAATCCGTTATAGATATTATCTCAATGTATGTTATATAGTTCATAATGTTCGTTATAACAAACAATTCTGCCGCTGCATCGCCGAGGATGGCGGCGCGGGAGAAGGCAGGCAAATCATGGTGTTTTCCAGCAATATCAAATGGTTATTGCGAAGCCTCAGGTATAGTCTGAGCTTGCGGGCACCGTGCAGGCTGACAGGGGTCGATCCTGAATGGCTGGCCACTCAGGGCCGCTGCCTTAATGCGCCGGGCGGGTATGCCCGGACTAAAGCGTCTCGCCTCGAGGATGGGGCCGTCAGCCTCCAATATGTGAGGGCGCTTTAGGATGAGCACGGAGTTTCAAGCTGCGGCCGCACATCTTGCGGCTGAATTTTTGGCCCAGAACCCTACCGAACGGCTGAAAGCCCTGCGTGCGCAGGTTCCTGGCCGCGTCGTCTTCACGACAAGTCTTGGCCTTGAAGATCAGGTCATCACGCATCTGATTGGGGAAGCCCGGATTGATATCGACATTGTCACGCTCGACACCGGACGCATGTTTCCCGAAACCTATACGCTCTGGCGCGATACGGAAGACCGCTATGGCGTGAGCATCCGGCCCTATTACGGCAAGGGCGACGCGCTGGAAGCGCTGGTCGCCAAGCAGGGGATAGATGGTTTTTATAATTCGCTAGAGTCGCGTCACGCCTGTTGTGAAGTGCGCAAGGTTGAGCCACTGGGCCGTGCGCTGGCCGGGGCGTCTGCCTGGGTAACAGGGCTGCGCGCGGACGCTTCGCAAAACCGGGCCGGCATGGAAGCTGTGGCTCTTGATACTGCCCGGGGGTTGATCAAGTTCAGTCCGCTGTTCGACTGGACACGCGAGAGGATTGCCGACTTTGCCGCGCGCGAAAATGTGCCGGTGAGTCCGCTGCATGCGAAGGGCTTTCTGTCTATCGGATGCGCGCCCTGCACGCGGGCGATTGCACCGGGCGAACCGGAACGCGCGGGGCGCTGGTGGTGGGAACAGGAAGACGCCAAGGAATGCGGCCTGCATGTCGACGCCGATGGCCGCCTCATTCGGGCCAAGGCCGCAAATCCGGAAACATTGCACAAATGATTCAGCTGACACATTTACAAAAACTGGAAGCTGAAAGCATCCATATCATCCGTGAGGTCTCGGCGACCTGTGACAATCCTGTGATGCTGTATTCCATCGGCAAGGATTCCTCGGTTCTGCTGCATCTGGCGATGAAGGCGTTTTATCCGGGCAAGCCGCCGTTTCCGTTGCTTCACGTGGATACGACGTGGAAGTTTCGCGAAATGATCACGTTTCGTGACCAGCGGGTGAAGGATCTTGGCATCAATCTCATCGTGCACATCAACGAAGACGGTGTGAAAGCGGGGGTCAATCCGTTTGATTCCGGTTCGCGACTGCATACAGATGTGATGAAGACGGAGGGTCTGAAACAGGCGCTCGACAAATACAAATACGATGCGGCTTTTGGTGGCGCGCGGCGGGACGAGGAAAAATCGCGCGCCAAGGAGCGGGTTTTTTCCCTGCGTTCGGCTGAACATCGTTGGGACCCGAAGAACCAGAGGCCAGAGCCCTGGCAGCTTTACAACACGCGCAAACGTCCCGGCGAAAGCTTTCGCGTATTCCCCATCTCGAACTGGACCGAAAACGACGTGTGGGATTATGTTGCATTGGAGAACATTCCGGTCGTGCCGCTGTATTTTGCCGCCAGGCGTCCCGTTGTTGAGCGCGACAACATGCTGATCATGGTGGACGATGATCGCATGAAATTGCGCCCCGGCGAAAAAGTCCAAGAGCGGATGGTTCGCTTTCGTACGCTGGGCTGCTATCCACTGACTGGCGCAGTTGAGAGCGATGCTGCAAGCCTGCCCGAAATCATTCAGGAAATGCGGTCTTCGCGCGTATCGGAGCGGCAGGGCCGCGCGATCGATCATGACGGCTCCGGCTCGATGGAACAGAAAAAGCAGGAGGGCTATTTCTGATGAATGCTCCTGTTTCGGGTGATCTTGCCGATGCCGCGCAGCCTGCCGTGCAGCTTGCCGCTCTTGCTTCCTCAGCGCCTCAGTCCTTGCTGCGCTTTCTCACGTGCGGTTCTGTCGATGACGGCAAGTCGACGCTGATAGGCCGCATGCTCTATGAATGTGGCGCTGTGTTTGAAGACCAGCTGGAATCGCTGGAAAAGGATTCGAAAAAATTTGGCACCGACGGGGAGAATCTCGACTTTGCCCTGCTTGTCGATGGTCTGAGCGCAGAGCGTGAGCAGGGCATAACCATCGATGTCGCCTATCGCTACTTCTCGACACCACGGCGTGCGTTCATTGTCGCTGATACGCCCGGCCATGAACAATATACGCGAAACATGGCGACCGGCGCATCCACTGCTGATGTCGCAATTCTGCTTGTCGATGCGCGCAAGGGTATTCTGCCGCAGACACGCCGCCACGCCTTCATCAATTCCATGCTGCGTGTGCGGCACATCATTGTCGCCATCAACAAGATGGATCTGGTCGGTTTCGACAAGGGCGTGTTCGACAAGATCGTGGCGGATTTCAAGGCAGTGTCGGCGGGACTCGATTTCTTGTCGGTTGTCTATATTCCGCTGTCGGCGCGCGGTGGCGACAATGTCACCAAGCCTTCAACAAAAACGCCCTGGTACGCAGGGTCGTCCTTGCTGGCCTATCTGGAAGATATCGACGCTGAGAACAAGGACGTGGCGAGCAGCGATCTGCTCTTCCCCGTGCAATGGGTCAACCGGCCCGATCATACGTTTCGTGGCTTTTCCGGAACTATTGCGTCGGGCTCGGTAAGGCCGGGCGATGAAATCATGGCGATGCCGGGCAAGCAGACGAGCCGCATCGCACGTATCGTCACCGCCGATGGCGATCTTGACGAAGCTGTCGCCGGGCAAGCCGTCACGCTGGCTTTGACCAGCGAAATCGACATATCGCGCGGCGACATCATGGCCACACCAAGAACCAAGTCGGCCGAAGTACTCGCCCAGGTGTCCGCTCATGTAATCTGGACGTCGGCTGCACCCGCGCTGGTTGGTTCGCGCTTTATCATCAAGCTGGCTTCATCTTCCGTGCAGGCGCGTGTAGATACACTTCATCATCTTCTCAACATTGAGGATTTCAGGCCGCAGCCAGCCGAATTCATTCCGATGAATGGCGTCGCGCGGGTGACATTGGCGCTCGACAAGCCGCTTGTCGTCACGCGCTACAGGACTAACAAGATGCTCGGAGGGTTCATCCTGATCGACAGGTTCAGCAATGAGACTCTCGCCATCGGCATGATCGACGAAGCATCGCCGGCCAAGGGCGCCGGATTACCGGCCGTGGCCGTTCCCGCTGGTGTTTCTGCTGCCCTTCGTCTTTGGGTTGAAGGGTTCGTCGGTATTTCCGGATCTACGACGCGCCTGCGCTTGGAAGCCGAAATGGCCTGGCGAGCGCTGACCTCTGTGTGCCTGTTCCTGATTGGCTGGGCGATCAGCGGGAGCGCAAGCGTTGCGTTCTTCATCGCGCTGGCGGATCTTGTCGTGCGGCCGCTGTTGTTCTCCCTGCATCGCAATTACTGGAACCGCAGGGCTCGTCCTGCCGATACCAATGATCAGGGTGGCGGCATCTAGCGGCGGGTTTCGCTTGATCTGGTTGAGCTTCATCCCGAACGCTCCAGGCGACCGTGGCCTGCCATTTTATGGCATGACTTGAATAATCCTGCGGGAACTTTTGCCGTTGCTCTTGCTGGCCGGGCGTCGCAATATTGTCAAAAGCAAATCGGCAGAGGCGGCAATGGCAGACGGAGCGGTGAACACAGCGGGAGCAAAAGTGTGGCTGGACATGGATCAGGCCGCGCTCGACGACGCCTATGATCAGGCCATTTGGGCACCTAACCAGAAAGCGGTGCATGCGCGCCGCAATGCGGCTTCGGAGGAGGCCTTTGCGCGTCTGAAGCCACGGCGTCTCACCTATGGCGACAAGCCCATTGAAGGCCTTGATTATTACGCCTGCGGGAAACCGGGGGCCGGGATTGCGATCTTCGTTCATGGCGGCGCTTGGCGTAGCGGCGTGGCGCGCAATTTCGCTCATCTGGCCGATACATTCGTGGGTTTTGGGCTGAATTGCGCCGTGCTCGATTTCAACAATATCGACGAAGTCGACGGTAATCTGCTGACCATGGCGTCCCAAGTGCGCCACGGCGTTGCCTGGATAGCGCGCAACGCCGGCATGCTCGGAGCCAATGGGGAGCGTCTGTTCCTCGCCGGTCATTCGTCGGGTGCGCACCTGGCCGGCTGCGCTGTCGTGACGGACTGGGCAAAAGATTTCGGTCTGCCAGCCAATGTCATCAAAGGCGCTGCGTTGTTGTCAGGCATGTACGACATGACGCCGGTGGCGCTTTCCAAGCGTTCTGAATATGTACGGTTCACGCCTGAGACCATTGAACGTCTCAGTGCGATCGGGCGGCTGGAGAATGTTCACTGTCCGATTCTGCTGGGATATGGTAAGCTGGAATCGCCGGAATTCCAGCGTCAGACTTCAGCTTTTGCGCAGGCGCTTGTAGCGGCAGGCAAGCCCCACGAATTGATCGTCGCTGACGGCACGAACCATTTCGAAATGCTGGAGGCGTTGCATAATCCCCTGGGTCTGTTTGGTCGGGCGGCGCAACGTTTGATGACCGTGCAGAGCTAGTTATGTCAGCAACAAGGTAGCTGCAAGAGATCGACATAAAGTATGGATCTTATCCTCACCCCAGATAATCCCGTTCCGCCGGGTGCGAATGTGGCAATCATTCGCGCGGTGGATGGGATGACGTTGCGTACGGCGCGGTGGCATCCCGAAGGCCGCTCGCGCGGGACGGTGGTGATCGCGCAGGGGCGGGCCGAATTCATCGAAAAATATTTCGAGACGGTGGGGGATTTACTCAAGCGGGGGCTGACAGTGGTCGCCTTCGACTGGCGCGGGCAGGGTTTATCCGGTCGCGAACTCGATAATTCCCGCAAAGGCCATATCGATGATTTTTCGCTATATGAGCGCGATCTCGATGCGATCCTCGATCAGGTGCTGATACCGTTTTGTCCGGAGCCCTGGTTCGCCCTTGGTCATTCCATGGGCGGGGCAATCCTGATCCGCCAGGCACGGGCTGTTCGTTCGCCCTTTGAGCGGATCGTGTTGACTGCGCCGATGCTGGAATTGCACGGGCTGAAATTTCCCGGCTTGCTGCGGGGCATTGCTAAAATTCTCGACCTGACAGGTCTGGGTGGGGCGTTCATCCCCCGCGGCGGCGAAACAGCAATGCTGACGCGCCCCTTCCGGGACAACAAGCTTACATCCGATCCTCACCGTTACGCGCGCAACAGCGCGATCGTCGCGGCGGGACCACACCTGGCGATAGGTGACCCAACCATTGGCTGGATTGATGGCGCCTTTGCCATCTTCGATGAATTTGCTGATCCCGAATATCCGCGCCGGACGCATACGCCAATCCTGATCGTCGCAGGGGCCGCCGACCGTATCGTCGATCTGCACGTGATGGAGCGCTTTGCTTCGCGCCTGAAAGCTGGCCGGATGATCATGCTCTCTCGCGGACGGCATGAAATCTTGATGGAAAAGGACGATATTCGCGGTCAGTTCTGGGCAGCCTTCGATGCGTTTATCCCCGGGACGCGCGAAGAATATGATGCGCTTGTCGAGGCGCAAACCGTGATCGAAAACGTCCGCCGGCGACCATGAGGGTGCGATAGGTTTTGGGGAACGCCCTAACTGGGCAGATCAAGCCTGCTCTACCATCAATATCGTTGCATCTTCGATTCCGGTTACCCGCACCTTT
>CAMDKB010000022.1 GCA_945901195.1 Rhizobium sp. Q54 | reverse complement strand
CCCATTGCGCAATGGCCGAATAATTCCCCGAAAGCCACGAAAGCGCAGTCGTAACTTGCCCGAATGCAATAGCCACTTGCATCAAGGCGCCTAACGTTATGTCACCGGCAAAATAACGCGGCGCCAACACCAGAAGAGGCAACACGCTCGTCAAGGTGCCGTACCCGGCAGAAAAGAACATCAAGTTGCGAAACGAGGTTTTCTGAATCCTCCAGGTAGCCAGGATACGCTCAAACGCAGCGCCCAGCCTCCGGCGTTCACCCGGTTCTGCACCGGTGAGCGCAATGGCCTGCGAATGGTTGATGGAAATCACAAGACGCGCACGATAGTCGGCCTCTGCAGTCTGGCGATTGTCTGTCGCTCGTACGAGTGGGTGGCCGATCAAAATGGTGATGACGGCGCCGGCGGCAGCATAAAGGATTGCGACCCAGAACATGTGTCCGGGTATCGTCAGCGTTGCGCCCGCAGCGTTAATCGTCAGCGGTCCTGAGTTAAGCCAGAGTACGCTGGAAAACAGCACGATCTGTGTCATGGAATAGAGCAGGGATACGCCAAATTCGACGATCATTTCGCAGCTCACGCGAATGTCATCGGTGAGCCGGCCATCTTCGTTGCCATGCTCGCCGCCCATATAACTCAGCCTGTAAAGACGGCGTTCGCCATCCAGGCATCGCGGACCAAATAGGTCAGCCACGTGCGGAGCCTCATTTGAAGCCGCATCTTCGTGTCCAGACTGCCACCCTGCAGGCACATCATGGAGGCGACGATCGCAAGAAAAATCTAGATCTGCGTAAGGAGGCCCGCAACCGATTTCTTTTCCAGCAAATTGAAAAAATCGGCGTTTCAGCTGGAAAGGCGCAACACCACAAAAACTTCACCAATCGTGATGCCCCCCACTGCGAGGATCAGGCCCGCAGCGGCAAATCTGGCCGGAGTCCGGAATATGCCGGCCAGCAGTTTGACTGTCCGCACAGCCGGCGCGCCGGGATGCTCAGCGCCAGCGAAACGCCCGCGAGCAGCTGTATGGCGGAGCAACGGGTCTTCGGATATCGGAGCAGAGGGGTTGATCATCGAATTCCGGTTGAGGGGTAACGTTGTGGCATGGACGATATCGGGAATGTGCCGGTCTTGAAGGGGGCCATCTACATTAAGCGGAGCTATCAGCCCTCTATCATGCCAAAAGACTCTGACCCGCCATGACCTATATCTATCTTTCTCTCGCTCTCATGGCCCCGGGTTATGGCGTCGCCGCTGTATTCCTGGGGTTTACCGACGGCCCCTCGATTTGCCTGCTCTGATCGGACTGGCGCTGATCATTGCCGGAATTTCGGTTCTTCAATTGTTTTCGCGCCAGCGCCGGACCTTGAGCGGCTGCTGGTTTTGCAGCACATGACAAGCTCCGCTCCCCGGGCTAAAAACCTCCACAACAGGGAGAGGAATGAACATGCGTGAACTGACACATTTCGTTGGCGGAAAACACGTCAAGGGTACGTCTGGCCGTTTTGCCGATGCCTACCAGCCCATGACCGGCGAGGTCATCTCCCGGGTGCCGCTCGCCTCCAAGGCCGAAATGCGCGCAGCAGTAGAAAACGCCAAGGCGGCGCAGATTGGCTGGGCGGCGACCAATCCGCAGCGGCGCGCGCGCGTGTTGATGAAATTTCTCGAAGTCATGGCGCGTGAAAATGATGCGCTTGCGGACTTGCTGGCGCGCGAGCATGGCAAGACCATCGCCGACGCCAAGGGCGACATCCAGCGCGGCATCGAGGTCGTGGAATTTGCCTGCGGCATTCCGCATTTGATGAAAGGCGAATTCACCGAGGGAGCCGGTCCGGGCATTGATATTTATTCGATTCGCCAGCCGCTCGGCGTTGTCGCCGGTATCACCCCGTTCAATTTCCCCGCGATGATCCCCATGTGGAAATTCGCCCCAGCCATCGCCTGTGGCAACGCCTTCATCCTCAAGCCCAGCGAGCGTGATCCCGGCGTGCCCATGCGCATGGCCGAACTGATGATTGAAGCGGGACTGCCGCCCGGCATTCTCAACGTCGTCAACGGCGACAAGGAAGCCGTGGACGCCATACTGGAAGATCCCGACATTCAGGCCATCGGCTTTGTGGGCTCCACGCCCATCGCTGAATATGTTTACACAAAGGGAACAGCCAGCGGCAAACGGGTGCAATGTTTTGGCGGCGCAAAAAATCACATGGTCATCATGCCCGATGCGGACATGGACCAGGCGGTCGATGCGCTCGTTGGCGCCGGTTATGGTTCCGCTGGCGAGCGCTGCATGGCGGTGTCCGTCGCCGTGCCGGTTGGCAAGAAGACCGCTGACGAATTGATCAAGCGACTTATTCCACGCACGGAATCGCTCAAGATCGGGCCTTCGACGGATAACGCTGCGGACTTCGGCCCGCTGGTGACGCAAGCGCATCTGGACAAAGTCAAAAGTTATGTGGAACTCGGCGTTAAAGAGGGCGCCAAACTGCTCGTCGACGGGCGCGGATTCACCATGCAGGGCTATGAAAAAGGGTTCTACATGGGCGGATGCCTGTTCGACGACGTGACGCCTGACATGCGCATTTACAAGGAAGAGATATTTGGCCCGGTGCTTAGCGTTGTGAGAGCCAAGGACTATGAAGAAGCGCTGGCGCTGTGCACCGATCACGAATACGGCAACGGCGTCGCCATTTTTTCTCGTGATGGCGATGCGGCGCGGGATTTTGCTTCGCGCGTGCAGGTGGGAATGGTCGGCATCAATGTGCCGATCCCAGTGCCACTGGCCTATTACACATTTGGCGGCTGGAAACGTTCCGCCTTCGGCGATCTCAACCAGCATGGTTCGGATTCAATCAGGTTCTACAGCAAGACCAAGACGATCACCTCTCGCTGGCCGAGCGGCGTGAAGGAAGGCGCAGAGTTTACGATCCCCACGATGAAGTAGAGGCAGAAAACCTGCTCTGCATCAATGACCCCGTCGATTGCCATAAGGTATAAGATCAGGGCGATGAGGCTTGGCTCAATGCTCTGATAAGCGCGAAGGCATACCGGAGGTTTTGATTGACCCATGGGTCTATCGAAACCACCTTCGGTGAGAATGCGCGCTTCTGTGGAAGTACACATCGATTTGAAGGGGGCTGGGTATGGAATGGTTGTCGAGACGGCAATTTCTCGCGGGCGTGGGACTTGCGTCGCTTGCACCGGCGCTTCCACGCTCGTCGTGGGCGGCTGATCGAGTCTCGGGGGTCTCTCTCCTCCGCTTTGAGAAACTTGTCGCATCCTACCCGGACCTGCTCGCAAAAATCGAAGATGCCACACTCGTCTGGAAGGACGGGACCCGAATGCCGCTTGATGACGGCGTGAAGGGCAAGTCATTTGAGCAGATGTTGCGCAATGCTTCGCTCGCCGATCAGCTTCGCCAGACCTACAAGCGCGGCAAGCCTGCGCAAAATCCCGGCATTGACGAGAGCCCCGGGCGCATCCGCCACGAAGGCTTTTTCACCCGGATGTATGGCGATTGCAAAAAGGCCGAAGTGACCAAGCGCATGCGTAACGTGCGCTGGATGCCGAAAACAAAATCACAAGTCATTCAGGTCAGCACAGTCAATGACGTTGCGGGCCGGCTTGAACGCGTGATCGCTGAACTTGACGGCATGCCGGATCGCTTCAAAGCCTTTCTCGTGCCTTCTGCGGGCACATATAATTGCCGTGTTGTGGTGGATACAGGCAAGCCAAGCATGCATGCCTCCGGCGCGGCTATTGATGTCAGCACGGCGAAATCTGATTACTGGGTGTGGGCACGCGGCAAGGGAACGGGCGCCATTCCCTATCGAAACAAGATTCCTTTTGAGATTGTCGAAGCGTTTGAAAAAGAGAATTTCGTCTGGGGCGGCAAATGGTATCATTACGATACCATGCATTTCGAATACCGGCCCGAAATGTTCGAGGTTTGACAAGCCGGACTTCCCGGGGGCGAATATGAATCAGCCAGATAGTTATGAGACACTGCGCGATCTCGAATACGCAGTGCATGATGGCGTATCGCTGAAAGGACATCTCTGGAGACCAAAGGGCGCTGGGCCATTTCCTGTTCTCATGACCATCCATGGCGGTGGTTGGCAGATGGGTGGTCCCGATAATTACAAGCAATGGGGGCCGTGGCTTGCAGCGCGAGGCATGGCGATGTTTTCCATCGCGTATCGCTTTTCTTCAGACACCCGGAAAATGTATCCGGAGGCGGTGCAAGATGTGCGGGCCGCTGTTCAGTTTCTCAAGGGCCGCGCGGTCGAACGGAAAATCGATCACCAGCGCGTGGCGCTTATGGGGGATTCTGCAGGCGCGCATTTGTCGGCGCTCGTTGCTCTGGCGGGCGACCAGCCGCAATTTTCTGGAGGTTATCCTGACGATCAATTTGCCAGCCTCGACACTCGGGTGCGGGCCATCATCGGCATTTATGGTGTCTATGATATGCTGCAGCAATGGCATCACGATCAGGCGGTGCGGCTCACCGATCATATCGTGCAGAAGTTTCTGGGCGTTGCACCGCCGGACAACAGGCAGATCTATTTTGAAGCATCGCCTATCAGCTATGCTTTACGCGGCAGAACAACGACGTCTTTCCTCTTGGTGCATGGCGATGAAGATGATGTTGTCGACCGTTGCCAGACGGATACATTTCACGATGCGCTCAAAATTGCGAACATCTTTTCACGCAAACTGATCGTGCCAGGAGGCGGCCATTACTTCACGCAATATCCCATGGATGAGCCAGCCTCCTCTTCTGGCTGGCTGGCGCCGCGCGCGTTGCGATTCCTGACCGAGCGTATGTGACAAAACTGCGCGCCTTGCGGACGTTCACATGATAAAGACCGGGAACCTTTTCGCAGGAATAGCCTCAAAACTTGAGGCCGAGGATATTTCGCGGCTCACCAGCAGACCCGGCCTCAAGATCGAACGCATAGTCTCGACAGGGCAGGCCAGTCCGCCAGGCTTCTGGTATGATCAGGAATGGGTCGAGTGGGTTGTCTTGTTGTCGGGTTCCGCGTCCTTGCAGATTGAAAATGAGTCATCACCGCGTCAATTAAGCCCCGGCGATTTTCTGGAAATACCTGCGCATGTTCGCCACCGCGTGGAGAAGACTGACGTCACGCAGCCCACGCTCTGGCTCGCCATTCACTACAAGCCTTGAAGCCGGCAACGCAGCTATTTATAAATCTCTTTGGCGTTCTTGAAGTGCTCATCGATACGCGAAAAATCTTCGTCTATCAGTGGTTTTACGCGCGCAAGCGCTTCCATTTCAGGCGAAAGCTTTTCCTTCAGAGATTTCACAACAATGCCATGGCCTGTTTTCGCATAGACGGTCTGCGCTTCTTCGCCGAGGTAGAAATTGGCCAGCAGACGCGCAGCGTTGGGATGGGGGGCATTGGTCATAACCGAGATGCCATAAGAGCCATACGTAGCGCCTTCTTCAGGTATGACATATTTCACTGTCAACGCGCGAAACTTGTCGAATGCGCCAAAAATCAGCGGCAGGTAGATGGGGTATTCGCCACGTGAAACCCGGCGCGCAGCTTCGTTGTAGTCGCGCGTAAACGTGGGCTCCTGTGCAGCCAATTTTTCATGAAAGGTCCGGCCAAACCTGTCATAGGTCATGTGAAAGAAGACACGCCCGCCGCCAGACGCGCGGGGATCGTCCATCATGATCTTGCCACGCCATTTCGGGTCCAGCAGATCATGCCAGGATTTTGGCGCTTCTTCCGGCTTGATCAATTGTGCATTGTAAAAAATGCCGTAATTTATAGTGAAAATGGGCGCTATTTTATTGTTCGCACGCGCAGCCATGCCCGGCGTAAGATTGGTCATGTTCGGCAGTCCGCCATGCGGCGCAATGGTCTTGTCGGTATCAAGTCCAACTGAAGTTATCGCGATGGCCATATGATAGACATCAACCAGAAAGCGATTGGTCTGGTGTTCCATTCGCACGCGCTCGCGTAATTCCCCGCCGCGCGCTGAAAGCAATTCTACGTTTATTCCATATTTCTTTTTGAATTCTGTATTGATCGCATTGTGCGTTTCTGGCGAAACATAGCCGGAATACACGACGACCTTGCCTTCCTTTTTAGCAGCGTCAATGACCTTGTCCCATTCAGCAGGCGATTGCGCCTGCGCAGATGCCGGCAGAAGCAATGCGGCGGCCAGGAAGAAAACAAGTTTTTTCATGCGAACTCCCTTGGCCTTTCAGCAGTTACCCGGAATGTGCGCAGCGGCTATCCGGGTTCAGGTTGAATTGCATCTGACGCGCCGTGTCAGATGCCGCGTAAAATCAAATCTTGAACGCTTCCAGTGTTTCGGGCGCGAACAGGTCTTCAGGCTTCAGCAATTTTGGCGACAGGCCGCAGGCATGATGATAGCGCAGGAAGCGGTCGAACACATGCATGTTGTTTTCATACCCATACGACCAGTAATCATTGCCCATTTCGCGTTGTGCTTCTTCAATATCGTGAGTGAGCCAGGGCACCATGGCTTTCATGGCGGCGGTCTGCGTCAAATCTTCGTAAGTGCGCCTTTGGGATTCCTGAAACGCTTTAAAGAGCGACTGCGCAATCCAGCGGTTAGCTTCATAGACCTCGCGCCGGATGGCGATGGTATGCATGATCGGGAACGTTTTGGTCTTGCGATAAAAGTCCAGCTCGACTTCGCGGTAATTCGGGAACAGCCGCAGCACGCGCACGCCATCAAGTGTTGAAGGCGAACGGGCCGAATGCAACGCGTCGATCTCGCCATCGGCGAGCATCTGGCTAAGCGTCTTCCCTTCGGGAATTGGATTGACCTTGATATTTGCGGGTAGATTGATGGACTGCTTTTCCGGACGTCCCGGCTCTTCTTCGCCGCCGGTCCAATAGCTCACGCTGTCAACAGGTACGCCATGGAATTCATCGAGAATGCCGCGGATCCACACTGGTGCCGTCATCTGGAATTCCGGCACGCCGATCTTCTTGCCAATGAGATCCTTGGGCTCGCGAATGTTCGATTTAGCGCTGACAAAAATGCAGGAATGGCGGAAGAAACGCGAGGGAAACACGGGGATCGCAATAAACGGCTGGGGATTGCGATGCAGTGAAACAGTGTAGGATGACAGCGACATTTCCGCGACATCGAATTCGCGATGGCGCACCATGCGGAAAAAAGTTTCTTCGACGGGAAGATCGAGATAGTTGAGATCAATGCCATCGGGCTGCACGCTGCCATCCTGGATGGCGCGGGTGCGATCGTAGTTCCAGCAAGCCAGTGTAAGTTTGAGTTTTGACATTGTCGTCTCCAGGTCATCCCGGCCGATCGATATGAGAACCGGGATCTTAAATTTGAGTCTAGTCAGGGCGATCCTGGATCATCGCTAGGCGATTGCCAAGATGACCTCGCAGATTGTTCTCAATAGAACTGATCAAAGTGCATTTGCGTCGCAGGCACTTTCGCCTTGATCAGCATTTTCATCACCGCCTGCGCCATGGGTGGGGGGCCGGCGAAATAGATTTCCATGTTAGCCAGCTTGTCACCGAAAATCTTTTCGGCGATATCGTGTACGAAGCCCGTGTGGCCTGCCCAGCCTGCATCGGAAGGATCGTCCGGCATCGAAATGGCCGGGTGATAATGGATGCGCGCACCAAAGCCATTCAATTCCTTGAGCATCTGTTCTCCACAGATGTCGCGCGGCGCGCGTCCGCCATAAATAAAATGAATTTGCTGGCCGTTGAGACTTCCACTTGCCGCCGCTGCGCGGGAAATCGAAATCATCGGTGAAAGGCCTGAGCCCCCTGCAAGGCAGAGTATATCCCGCGGCGCATCCTCGCGTAGATAGGCCATGCCATAGGGGCCATCCAGGCCAACACTGTCACCAACCTTTAAGGTGTCAAACAGGCCAGTCGTCGCCTTGCCATTGGGCACGCGCTTGATCTGGAAATGCCATTGTTCGCCTGTTGAAGTGACATTGCACATGGAATAGGCGCGAGCGCCGTTCACGCCGGGCACAGATATCAAGCCATATTGTCCTGCCAGAAACCCTACGGGATTTTCCAATGCAAAACGAAACTCGCGGATGTCGTGGGTGACTTCAATAATCTCGACGAGTTTACCCTTTGTGCGCAGTGGAATGAATTTGCTCTTGTAATGATCGCGCAGCGGTACCTTGATCTGGCATTCGCCATGCGGCAACGCCTGACATCCGAGATAGCGTTTGCGTTGGACATCGCGATCATTCACGGCAGGCGGATTTTCGCGCAGATAAGAAATTTCGCCTTCAAGCAATTCAAAGCGGCAATTGCCGCATTCGCCGACATTGCATTCGTAGGGAAAGCCAAGCCCGGCGCGCGCCGCAGCGCGTGCGATCGTGTCGCCTTCGCCAACGTCGAAACTGATGTTGGTAGCGGGTATTGTGATTTTCGTCATGCGTTCTACCGCTTTCTTTCCTTCAGAAACTCGCCGCCCTGTAACCAAGGCGGGAAGAAATCACGCGTGCAGTCTCTACAACTTGAGGCGCGAACGTCTCCATTACGTCTTCAGACAACCGCTGGCGGGGACCAGCTATGCCGACCGCCGCCACCACCCGTCCGTCCGCATCGCGAATGGGCGCTGCAAGCGAGCGCATTCCAGCTTCGCATTGTTCATCTTCTAGCGAATAACCCGTCTTGCGCACTCTTGCCAGAGCCTTTCCCAACTGGACGGGATCGGTTTCGGTTTTCGCCGTGCGCGGGCTGAGTTCGCCGCCCAGAATGCGTTCAATGGCCGGTTCCTCCTGAAAAGCAAGCATGGCCCGGCCTTCGGAAGAACAGAATGCGGGTTTGCGGTCACCGAGATTGGCGCGCATGCGGATCGCCTGTGTGCTTTCCAGATCGTAGACAAACATGATGTCGGCGCCGTCGAGTATGGCCAGACGGACGGTTTCATTGGTGGCTTCGCGCAGCGCGAAAATATGCGGGCGCGCTTCATTGGAGACGTTCATACGCTGGCGCACCAGGGCGCCGAGACCGAAAAGCGCGATACCCAGCCGGTATTTTTCGTTTTCACGATTTTGCTCGAGCATGCCTTCGGCAACCAGGGTCGAAGCAAGGCGATAGACAGTGCTCTTGGCAACGCCAAGGCGTTTGGCCAGGGTGGTGACACCCAATTCGGCTTCACCCTCGCTGAACGTTTTCAACAGATGCATGGCTGTGGCGACCGATGACAGCCTTTGCGGCTCGGCGCGCCTGGCGGCCTTCTTCTGTGCGACGTCCTGCTTCTTGGATTCAAGTGCGATGTCCATGTCAGCCCCGCGCACGCAAGGGAAAAGAAGGCAGCGTTGCTTGCGCCTGATCGATGGTCAACATCGATAGAAAATCACGCGCAATGAGTTCGGCAGGTACGAATTGGGCGATAATGGTCAGCCCCGTTTTGCCGCCGCTTTCGCGCGCACTGTCTGACAGCATGGTGCGCTCGACCGGTTCGCCGTGCATGGCCTGAATCACGTGCGTATTGCCCGCGCGATCAAAATCCGCTGTGCCTTTTAGACGCAAAATCCGCTTTCCATACCGTTGCAATATTGAATCTAGAGCCACTTCTAGTTGCGGCCAGGCGAGCGGCCCCGCAAGCGCCGCAAACGAAGTTGTGACATCCGCGGAATGTTCCGGTTTCGCGTCAGCCAGCGTGTTGCGTAGAAATGTTGCGCGCGCCTCAAGCGCTTCCACAATGGCGGCCGCGGGCAGGTTGCGGTTGGACGATTCCAGAACAATCATATCGGGACGCATGTTCTGAATGGTCGCGCGCGCAGCCTTGATCTCTGGGCTTGAGGCCAGATCCATCTTGGTCAGGATAATCACGTCAGCCTGCGCGATCTGGCTGCGGCATTCGGGATGTTGCGCGATCTGTTCGGGCCCACGGCGCACGTCGACGGCCGTCACCACGCCTGCAAGCCGGTAACGCTCCGCCACCAGATCATTATTGCCAATTGAAGCCATGATGGGCGCAGGATCGGCAATGCCTGTGGTTTCGATCAGCATCCATTCGAATTTCGGGATTTGTCTATGCAGGCGCTGCCAGAACAGCCGCTCCAGCGTCGCGTTCAGGTCTTCGGCGGCTTCGCAGCACGCGCAGCCGTTTTCCAGCAAAATCGGCGCTTCGTTGGAAAACTGCACCAGGCGATCATCCAGGCCGACTTCGCCCAGTTCGTTCACGATAACCATGGAACTGGAGAATTCAGGCGCACGCAGCCATTTCGACAAAAGGCTGGTTTTGCCGCTGCCGAGAAAGCCTGTCAGAAGAAGGACCGGGATGCGCGTGCGATGGACCATAGCCGTCTCAGGTTTCAATAAAGATTGCGCCGTCTTCGACGAGAGTCTTGTAGGTTTTTTGCGGTATCATGCAGGGAGGCTCGACTATTTCGCCGGTCTTGATGTTGAATACGCCATTGTGAAAATCGCACTCTATTGTCTCACCGCTGATGAAACCCTCCGAAAGCGAACCGGGGCCGTGGCTGCACACATCGTCCATCACGTAATAGGCGCCATTCAGGTTGAACACGGCCAGTTCAAGTCCGTTCTTTTCGACCTTTATGGCAGAGCCTTCGTCTACATCGGCAGTCTTGCAAAGTTCGAGTTTTTCACCGGCCGAAGCCATTTCCATTCTCCTGTCGAATCGGCGGCCCTGCATTTGACGGCCTGCCGTGGGCGATGTATTGATCAGTCCGCCAGAGCGGAACGTTGTTCCGCATAACAGAACTAGCCATTCGAATAGCAAGCCGTTTGGAACGGGTCAACGCCCCAAGGCGCACTATTTTATGGCGTGGGGCGAACCGGCAAAAGCGCGAGAGGGAGCAAGATATGCTGAGAAAAGAGCAGAACGATTATCTTTGCCAGACAGACCCTGGGACGCCCATGGGCACCATGTTCCGTGCATACTGGATGCCGGCGTTGCTGTCCGAGGAACTTCTTGAACCCGATTGCCCCCCGGTGCGTCTCAAGTTGCTGGGTGAACGCCTGATTGCCTTTCGCGACAGCGAGGGCAAGCTGGGCCTGATCGATGAGTTTTGCGCCCACCGCGGTGTTTCGCTTTGGTTCGCGCGTAACGAGGAATGCGGCCTGCGCTGCCCCTATCACGGCTGGAAATACGATGTAACCGGCCAATGCGTGGAAGTGCCTTCCGAACCAGCCGAATCCGGATACGCCAAGAAGGTCAAGCTAAAGAATTATCCGCTGATCGACAAAGGTGGTGTCCTGTGGACCTATATGGGTCCGCCCGAAAAGACACCGCCCGAACCGATGTATGAATTCTGCACTGTGCCGCTGAACCAGACGTTCATGACCAAGCGGCTGCAGGAGAGCAACTGGCTGCAGGCGATGGAAGGCGGCATCGATTCCTCCCACGTCTCGTTCCTGCACCGCGGTGATCTCTCCACCGATCCGCTGTTCAAGGGCGCTGGCGGCAATAAGTACAACATGCAGGACCTTTCACCCGTTTTCGAAGTGGTCGAGAACGAGGGCGGACTGCTGATCGGCGCGCGTCGCAATGCTGAGGACGATCAATATTATTGGCGCATTACACCCTGGGTCATGCCTTGCTATACCGGCGTTCCCCCGCGCGGCGATCATCCCATTCACGGCCATTTCTGGGTGCCCATCGATGATGAAAATTGCTGGGCATGGAGCTATGACTATCATCCGACACGGCCTCTAAGCGAGAACGAAGTCAGTGCGATGAAAGACGGCAAGGGCATCCATGTGAAATATGTGCCCGGCACCTATCGCCCGCTTGCCAACAAGGACAACGACTACCTGATGGATCGTGCGGGACAGAAGGCCGGCAAGACTTTCTCGGGTATCGAGGGTATTGGCATGCAGGACGCATCACTCCAGGAGAGCATGGGGCCCATCTGCGACCGCACGAAAGAAAATCTCGTCGGTACGGACAACGGCATCATCATGGCGCGTCACCGCTTGTTGCGGGCTGCCCGTGCGCTGACCGAAAAAGGCATCACACCGCCAGGAGTTGATCCCGAACATCACAAGGTCAGGCAGGCGGCGCTGCTTCTCAAGCGCGATGTTCAGTATAAGGATGGCGCGAAGGAAGCACTGAAGGTGAAGCCCGGCGTTCGTCAGACGAGCGTTTAATTCGAAATAAGTCTTCCCGGTTCAAGGTTTCATATGGACCGGGAAGACTTATTCTCCAGCGGGAAGACCCGTGCTCGAGAGGAACCGACAGATGCTGAGCGAATCTGCCCGCATGACGACAGCTCATGAAGCGAGTTTTCGCGTCCAGTATCCAAACTCCAGGCCGCGCGCTGCCAGAATCATCGCGCTTGATCCTGAGAGCGCGGCTCTTGTGAACGAGGTTTCAAAACGGAAATGGAATGGCGCGAAATTTTTTACCTCCCTTTCGTTCACTGCTGAGTCCGGCCCCGGCACCACTGATCAGGGCATGAAGGCATGGCTTGGCGATCTCGCTGGTCGCGCGATGGACCTTGCCAGCGAAGTCGCTGAATCTGATTTTGTCGTCGTGATTACCGCTGCGGGCGAAGATGCCCGTGCAGCCTCGGTGATCGCAGCTGCCTGCAAGGCCCACAACAAAAGCCTCATCGGCCTTGTCGTACCCAAGGATGGCGCCAGCGAAGAAGATGTTGGAACGTCACTGGATCATCTTCGACCCCACACGCGCATGCTGGTTGTTGCGAGCGGCCGGGACTATATCGAAACCATGTTGACCGCCCTGCGCGCCTGATCCGCGCTGATCATTGAAAGCAAACCCGGCGTATGAACGCGAAAAGCGCCAAGGATGTGAAAACCGCCGGTTTCAAGCCCATCGACTGGCGAGGCATGTTTTTCGATGGATCGATGCTGGTCATGTATGTGCTGGTGCTGATCAGCGGCGCGGCAGTCTGGTATCTGCAGGGCTGGGACGAAGTTGTGGAAAGTCTGGTCGCAGATTCGTGGCTTCTGCTTTCATTCATGCCGAAAATGAGCATTGCAATGGCCGTTGCAGCTCTTGTCACGGCGCTCGTTCCACGTTCGTTGATTGCGGCCTGGATTGGCGACAGCGCTGGTATGAAAGGCGCAGCACTGGCAACGGGCGTTGGCGCCATTACACCCGGTGGCCCCATGATTTCATTTCCGCTCGTGGCAGCTTTGTCCAGGGCTGGATCTGGCCGCGCTTCGTTGATCGCCTATCTGACCTCTTGGGAAGTGCTCGGCTTTCAACGTATTCTAATATGGGAACTGCAATTTCTGGGCGTTGAATTGTTGAGCATCCGTTGGCTGGCCTCGTTGCCTTTGCCGTTTATTGCAGCCTTCATCTCACAATACCTTCCAAAAGAGAGCGCTGACAAAGAGTCCGATGATACATCGGCTGCGGAGTCCAGAGCATGATGGAGGGTCTCGCCTTCATGCTGCCGCTGGCGATAGTGCTGGCGATCCTCGCTTATCGCAAATCTCCGGCGCTGTTGCGATCATCGATGAATACGGCCGGCAAGAGATTCGTCGAGATCATTCCCCGCGTCTCCTGCGCCATTTTGGCCGCGGGCTTTGTTGGCAAATTGCTGCCGGCGGAAACAGTCGGCCACCAGATTGGTCCCGATAGCGGATTCTATGGAATTGCCCTGGCTTCATTTGCCGGAGGTATAACCCCTGCAGGCCCGATCGTGTCGTTTCCGATCATCGTCGTGCTGATGAAGGCGGGCGCAGGATTTCCACAGGTCGTGGCGTTCCTGACCGCGTGGTCTGTGTTCGCCCTGCACCGCGTGCTCACCTATGAAATTCCGATGATGGGCTGGCGTTTTTCTGCAGCGCGGCTTGCGTCTTCTGCGCCGCTGCCTTTTCTGGCAGCCTACCTGGCGCAGGCCATGATGTATTTCTGGAAATCCGTAAACTGATCCGCACGGGCGGGGAGCAAAAAATTATGCACCCCGGACAGCTGAGATCTGTCCGGGGTGCCGTGATATAAAATCCAGCAAGACTTGAGATCAGGCCAGACCTGAGATCAGGCCAGACCTGCCTTGATGCGTTCGGGCGTGAATGGCGCCTGCCGGATACGAATGCCGGTTGCTTCATATATCGCGTTGGCGACCGCTGCAGTCACCGGACGCATCGAGCCTTCGCCTGCGCCCGTCGGTGCAATTTCCTGACGATTGATCAACACCACGTCGACACTTTCCGGCATCTCCGTGATATCCAGAATGCGATAGGTTTCCCAATCGACGCTGGTGACATTCTTGTTGTCGAACATCACTTCCTCAAGCGTTGCACGGCTCAACGCCTGCACGATATTGCCTTCGATCGTCTGCGTGAGGGTCTGGGGGTTGATCACAACGCCGCAATCATGCGCCACCGTAAATTTCTTGCCCCAGACCTTACCAGTCTTCAGGTTGACCTCGACTTCAGCAACGATGGCGACCCGCGTACCACTGCGTTGCGCATAGGCCATGCCGTGGCCGAACGCGACATCGCCACGGCGTTGCTTGCGCGCTGCTGTGTGCTTCTGCCAACCGGACTTTTCAGCTGCGGCCCTGATGACATCCTTGTCGCGCTGGTCGTCGGCATGTTGCAGGCGGAAATCCACCGGATCGACGCCGATGGCAAACGCAACTTCATCCACAAAGCTTTCGCTGGCGAAGTGGATTTCTGGCCCCAGCGGATCGCGCAAATGCGATGTGCGCAATGGCGACGAATGTTCCAACAGCGGGGGAATGACATCCCACGTCGATGACTTCGCCGGGAACTTGTAGGATTCCGATGGCGAGCCATACACAAGTTGCGGTTTTGGCTTTGCGCCCGTCATCTGCCCGAAGAGGTTGTCAGATGAATTGCTCTCGTTGGAGTGCACATTCAGCCGGTCGAAGGACTTCGAATGGAAGTGCCAGGCAACGATCTTGTTGTCCTTGTCGAGACCTGCGCGCACCTTGTGCACCGAGGCCGGGAACTTCGGGTCCCAGTCGTGGCCTTCGTGGCGCATCATCTGATAGCGGACAGGCTTGCCAACAGCCCGTGAAAGAATGGCAGTGCCGACGGCGGCGTCGCCCGCATCATTGCGACCGTAGCAGCCAGCGCCGGGCACCCAGATGCCGCGGACCTGCTCATTTTTCAAGCCAAGAATATGGGCAACGCCATCGCCGGTGTAATGCGGCTTTTGCGAGCCTGTCCACAAAGTGGTCTGGCCATTGGGTTGATAGTCAACGACCGCGATACCCGGCGTCATGCTGGCATGAGACTGGAACGGGAATTCATAAGTGGCTTCGATAATGCGCACGGCGCCTTTAAAGGCCTCGGCGAGCTTTTCGCCAGAGACATTTTCCTTTTCGCCGCCCGACTTCGACACTGGTGCGTTGGGGATGTGCTTGTCGATGTCTTTCTGGTCGGGGAAGGCAGGTTTCACATCTGACCAGGTGACCTTGAGATCGCGGGCGGCTTTGACTGCATCCCACTCACGCGCAGCAACAACGCCCAGAAACCCTTTTTCGTGCACGACGGTCACGCCGGGGATGTGCTTGATCGAGCCCGGATCGAAAGAAACCGGAACAGCGCCGGCGACCGGCGGCAGAACCGTCCGCCCATGCATCATGCCGGGAACCTTGATGTCGATGACCATATCGGCGGTGCCGAGGATCTTCGCGGGAACGTCGCGGCGCGGCGGCGACTTTCCGTAAATTTTGTAGGATTTTGGATCTTTCAACTTGGCGCGGGTCTTCAGCGCCAGTGGATTGCCATACTGGCCATTCCAGGCGATTTCCTGATCGAACCAGCGTCCGCCGATGAGTTCCCCATAGCTGACGTTTTTCTTGGGATCGCTCTTGGCGGAAATCATGCCGTTATCGACCGTGAGGTCATCGGCAGCAACGCCCAAATACTTGGCCGCCATTTCCACGAGAATGAGACGGGCTTCGGCTGCTGCATTTTTCAATGCTGCCCCACCCAGCCAGACGCCTGTTGAACCTGATGCGCCGCCCTGGTTGATGCTGGTGCCGCTATCGCCCATGACAATGTGAACGCGCTCGGCTGGCAGATTGAGTTCCTCGGCCACCATTTGCGCCACGCCAACGTCGGCGCCTTGTCCCATGTCCATCTTGCCGAAATAGGCGATGGCGCTGCCGTCAGGCGTGATCGAGATATAGGACGCGAGACGCTTGGGATCGAGCTGCGGTCGTAGCGCCGTTCCAGCGGTGGACACGAAGGCGCGGGCTTCCTAGCCCGGCATGAGAAAGGAAACAGTGAGAGCGCCCAGGCCCGAAAGAAGCTGGCGACGATTGATCTGATGATTCATATGAGCCTCACTCAAGCCTGAGCCGCACGCATCAGCGCGCGCAGGATGGACATATGGGTTCCGCAGCGGCACTTGATGCCAGTCAGCGCTTCCTTGAACTGGGCTTCGGATGGCTTCGGATTCTTTTCGAGAAAGGCCGCCGCCGTCATGATCCAGCCGTTCATGCACATGCCGCATTGCGGCACCTGTTCGGCAAGAAAAGCTTCCTGAAGTTTATGGGCCTTGCCGCCGCCGAGTCCGGCCAGTGTCACAATCTTGTTCTTCTGCACAGAATCAACAGGTGTCACGCAAGACCGCGTGGCTTCGCCGTCGATGATGACTGTACAAGCGCCGCATTGGGCAAGCCCGCAGCCGAATTTCGGATTGCGCAGACCCAGATCGTCGCGCAACGCATAGAGCAACGGCATATCGGGATCCGCCTCTATGCTATGGGATTTTCCATCCACATTGAGAGCAATTTTCGCCATAATAAATTTCCTCCTCCTGCGATCCGGAATACAAACGGTTTCCCGTGCTGCCAGGTCCGGCTCCTGCATCCATTGTCATCAATTATCGACAAAGGTCCGGAGCACAGAGATAGCAACCGCCACCGGCCTCAGGCTCTTGCATGGGCACTGCACGCTGCCTATGGTCATGCCGGATCGCACAGCAAAATGTGGCCAGAGCAGACCCGGAGAGGAAATCTAGATGAAATTGATGTCGTACAGCGTAGGTCGAAAAGCTTCCTATGGCGCAGTTGCAGGCGATGGCGTTGTTGATCTTGGCAAGAGGATCGGAGCGGAATTTCCCGATTTGAAGGCGCTGATCGCGGGCAACGGCTATGCCGCCGCAAGAAAGGCGCTCGAAGGCGCAGCGTCCGACCACAAGCTGGCTGATGTCACTTTCCTGCCGGTCATTCCCAATCCTGAAAAAATCATCTGCGTCGGACTGAACTACGCTGATCACGTCGTTGAGACGGCTCGTGAGAAAACCGAGGATCCCGCGCTGTTTGTTCGCTGGCCCAATTCTCAGGCAGGGCACTTGCAGCCCATGCTGGTGCCTCTGGAATCCACCCATCTCGACTATGAAGGCGAGATTGCCTGCATCATCGGCAAGGGTGGTCGCCGCATCAAGGAGGCGGACGCCTATAATCATGTTGCCGGTTATGCGCCTTATAACGACGGCTCGGTGCGTGACCTGCAATGGGCGACAACGCAATGGACAACGGGCAAGAATTTCCCGACGACCGGCGCCTTCGGCCCCTGGATGACCACGACTGATGAAGTGCCCGCCGATACAGTGCTGACGCTCATCACCCGCCTTAACGGCGTCGAGATGCAGCGCGCCACAACCCGGATGATGATCCATTCCATCCCGCGCCTGATCGCGTTCATCTCAAATTTTACAGAGCTGGTCCCCGGCGATGTCATTGTCAGTGGCACGCCCGGTGGCGTTGGTGGCCGCAAAAAGCCGCCTTTATGGATGAAGGATGGCGACATCTGTGAAATAGAGGTCGACAAAGTGGGTGTGTTGCGCACACCCATCAAAAGCGAAAAGTAACAGGAGGCATCCATGCGCCCGCAATCTCTTGGGTATATTCGCGTCAGTGCGAAGGAACTTGATGGCTGGCGCAGCTTCGCTACGGGATTGCTGGGATTGCAGGTTGTCGACCGTTCCAGCAAGACCGTCGCGTTCCGCATGGACAATTATGCCCAGCGCATCCTGATCGAGAACGACGGCAACACCACCATCAACACCTGGGGCTGGGAGATGGAAGATGCCGCAAGCCTCGACGCCATGGCGGCGCAGATCGAAAAGGCCGGCTACAAGGTCGAAAAAAGCTCCCGCGCCTTATGTGACGAGCGCATGGTGAAAGAACTTGTCGCCACCATCGACCCAACCGGCAATAGCGTTGAGTTTTATCATGGGCCGACGATGGCCGCGGACGCCTTCGTGCCCTCGCGAAATATCTCCGGCTTTCGCACTGCGGGCATTGGCCTTGGACATACAGTGTTGCACACGCCAAGTGTGCGGGAGGCCATCCCCTATTATCGTGATGTCCTGGGCTTCGGCGTCAGCGACCATTTCGAACAACCGTTTCCGGCCTGCTTTTTCCATGTGAACACCTCACATCATTCCTTCGCGCTGCTTCAGGGCGAGAAGGATCAGGTGCATCACCTCATGCTCGAATTGTTCAGCATGGACGATGTCGGCCAGGGTTATGACATCGCGCTGGGCGAAGAGGGCCGCGTCGCCGTCACGATGGGCCGTCACACCGGCAATGACGTGATCTCCTTTTACAACTGGTCGCCCTCCGGTTTCATGGTGGAATATGGCTGGGGCGCCAAACAGATTGATCCGGCGACATGGCAGCCAGGCGACCGTCCTGCAGGTCCCAGTTATTGGGGCCATGACAGAAACTGGCTCGGGCCGGAAATGCGCGAAAAGGCTCACCAGATGACCCTGCAGAATGCTCGTGATGGTCTGCGCGCCCCTGTGCAGGTTCTGCCCGGCAACTATAACGAAATGCACGGGGCCTGCCCCTGGTGGGACGCTAATGTAAGTGGACGGCGGCAATAGGGCCGGCTTTTCCCGGAGATTGCGATGAAAGCAACGTTACGTGCAGGTTTGTTCGCCTCAGCTCTTGTGGCGACTGCGCCCGCGACCGCCGACCCGGTCGCCGATTTTTATGCCGGCAAGGTGATCAGCATCGTCATCGGTTCCGAGCCTGGCGGTACATATGATCTTTACGGGCGTACGTTGGCGCGTCACCTCGGGAAATACCTTCCGGGCAAGCCCAACGTAGTCGCACAGAACCTTGCAGGCGCAGGCAGCTATCTCACCGCGCGGCGTATCTTCAGCATTGCGCCGCAGGATGGTACGCAGATCGGTTCGCTCGGCGCGGCCCTGCCTTATCAGCAGATTTATGATCCGGCGGCACCGCCGCTCGATATTGCGCGCATCAATTGGGTGGGCTCAACTTCGGCTTATCACATG
>CAMDKB010000021.1 GCA_945901195.1 Rhizobium sp. Q54 | reverse complement strand
GGGGACAAAGGATATGACGCCGACAGCTTCATCGACCGCCTGATCGCGCGCGCGATCAAGGCGGTGATACCCCCGAAATCAAATCGAAAGGTCAAACGCGACTGCGATTTCGCGCTCTATCGCGAACGCAATCTCGTCGAGCGCTTCTTTTGCATTATCAAGCATTTTCGGGGGATCGCGACACGCTACGAGAAGACCGCGCGAAACTTCCTTGCAGGGCTGCATTTGGTTTGCGCCATCGTTTGGCTTAAATGACGACAGGCCCTAGATGCTGATCCCTGAATTTGAAGGTAAGCGCATGGACCGCAAGCAAGGCCTGGAGATAAAAAAAGTTGCCTTACTTTTCTAGCGGGGCGCCATCCAACGAAAACTTCCCCCTTTACCCCTGGCCCCTTCCCGGTCACACCTGCCCCCATGTTCCTCATCTTCTCCCTTTGCGGCCTCGCCGCTGCCATCTCAAATCGCGCCATGGATCCGCTGATTACCGCGATTGCGCGGGATTTTGCGGTGACGCCAGCTGCAGCGGCTATTGTGGTGTCCGCCTATGCCCTGCCCTATGCGCTGTGCCAACCCATTCTAGGCTCGCTGGGCGATTTCTATGGCAAGGGGCGGATGCTCAACATCTGCATGTGGATGCTCGTCATCACGCTGGCAGGCGTGGTCTGGAGCCCAACGCTTTCTGTGCTGATCGGCGCACGTTTTTTAGGTGGCATTGCGGGCGGCGGCATCATGCCCATCGCCATGGCGATGGTGGGCGATCGCGCAACCAATGCTGACCGTCAGCAGAAAATCGGCGCCTATGTCAGCATCTCCCTGATCGGGTGGATTGGCGCGGCAGGCGCGGCGGGGATTCTGGCGGTCTGGATCAGCTGGCGCGCGATCTTCTTCATCTCGATGGTGCTCGCCATCGCCGCTGCCATCTGCGTTACGCTGTTCGTCAAGGAACCCCCGGCGCCGCGCCAGCGCATGCGCCTTGCAGACGCTATTGGCGGCTATCGCACCATATTCGCCAATCCGCGCGCCCGCATTTGCTATGGCGCGGTGCTGATCGAAGGCATCGCGCTTTACGGCGTTCTGCCGTGGATTTCACCCTTGCTCGAACAGCGCGGGCGCGGCGGCACATGGGAAGCGGGCATGATCATCATGGCCTTTGCCTGTGGAGCGCTGGTCTTCACCAGTACTGTCAAATACTGGCTGCGCATTATGAAACGCTATCAGATCATGAGCGCAGGCGGTCTCTTGATGGCGCTCGGCCCCATCGGTTTCGCGTTCGATCTGCACTGGCTCTGGAGCCTGACGTTTTTCACGCTCTGCGGCACTGGCTACATGATGTTGCATAATGGCGTTCAGGCGGAGGTTTCAACGCTGGCGCCGGATTTGCGGGGCTCGGCGTTTTCGATGCATTCGTGTTCTTTCTTCGTCGGTCAGGCGTTGGGGCCGATGGTCTTTGCTGCCGGCGCAGGTTTTCTCAATGCACCCATCATGCTGATGATTTCCGGTTTGGTCCTGCTGGCGCTCGGCCCCGGCACAGCCCACCTTTTCCTCCAGACCGGGCCATCGACCGAAGACTGACACCAGAGGCGACATGGCTTGGCTCGCTGTATGAGTCAGCACCAATGCGCTCACGCGGCGCAATGGACATTCGTGGTCGCATCTTTTAGCAACAGCGCACACACAAGCTCCGGCGGCGGATTTGCTCTTCTTCACCTTCCTGCTCTGCGGCCTCGCCAGCGCGGTCGCCAATCGCACTTTTGATCCGCTGACACTGGTTCTGGCGCAGGATTTTGCTGTGCCCGTGACAACCGTCGCTCTGATCGCCTCGGCGACCTACCTGCCCTATGCACTTGTGCAACCTGTGTTCGGCCCGATAGGCGATCATTTCGGCAAGGATCGCGTCATCAAGATCGCGCTATGGATCTGCGCACTCGGCACCCTTGCCAGCGCCTTCGCTCCCGCCTTCTGGATGCTTCTGGTCCTGCGCGTCCTGACAGGCGGGGCATCGGGAGGCATCATTCCCGTCACGCAGGCGTTGATCGGCGATCTCGTCAAACCTGCCGAACGGCAGATCACCATCGCGCGCTTTACCATGTCCATGATCCTGGGACAGATGGCGGGCTCTGCTGGCGCAGGACTTCTGGAGGCCTGGATCGGCTGGCGCGCTGTGATTTTCGGATGCGGTGTCATCGTCACGTTCTGCGCCCTGGCAGCAACCCGCAACATTCCCCGTCAGGTGGTAACACAAAAGCAGCCTTTCAGCATCGCTCAGGTCATCGCCAATTACCGCACCATCTTCCGCAATCCCCGGGCATGGGTGTGTTACACGACAACTCCCATTGTCGGCGGCATGAGCTTCGGCTTGCTGCCATTCATCTCGCCCATTCTGGCCGGTCAGGGCAATGGCGGAAGCCGCGAAGCGGGTTTCATCATAGCCGCACAAGCGCTGGGTTCGCTGCTGCTGTCGCTGACCTTGCCGTTGATACTGCGCGTGATGTCACGCCCTGCCATGATCACCTGCGGGGCTCTTTTGCTTTCGGCAAGCCTTGTTCTGTTCGCTGCCGGCTGGCACTGGACAGTCCAAATCGGCATTTTCCTGTTATTCGGCTTTGGCTGGTTCATGCAGCACAATGCATTTCAATATGAGGTTTCGGAATTGTCGCAGGAATATCGCGGCAGCGCCTATTCCATGCATGCCTTTTTCTTTTTCACTGGGCAGTTTCTCGGGCCTCTCGCCTATGGCCAGCTCATACCGCGCTTTGGCGCCCCGTTTGCGCTGACGCTGGCAGCGGCCATCATCCTGATGGCCGGCATAGCCTCTGCGATCGCTTTCTCCACACTGTCGCGGTGCGCCCAATAAAACAGGCTCTCATATCGCTTGCGCCCAAGCGCCAGCGCGCTACTCTCACATTCGCATGAGCAGTTCTGAACCCGCCCAAAAATTCACTGTCCGCATCGCCCGCTCCCTGAGTGAGGTCGACGCGGCCGCCTGGGATGCCTGCGCCAATCCGGCGGCGCTGACACTTGCCGATCTCGACGGCAATACTGAGTCCGCCGCCCAAAAGGAACGGCACAATCCCTTTATTTCGTACGACTTCCTGAATGCGCTGGAAACCTCGGGCTCCGCCACGGCAAAGACAGGCTGGACGCCACTTCACGTTCTGGTCGAAAATGCCGATGGCACGCTCGCAGCCTGCGCGCCGTGCTACGCCAAAACACATTCCATGGGTGAATATGTGTTCGACTACGCCTGGGCCGATGCCTATGAGCGCGCAGGCGGACGCTATTATCCCAAGCTCCAGGTCTGTGTGCCCTTCACGCCCGTGCAGGGCCGTCGCCTGCTTGTTGCGCCGGGCCCCCAATCGGCCGATGCCCGCGCCTACCTCATCGGCGGCCTGCGCGCCCTGCGCGAAAAGACCGGTGCATCCTCGATCCACATCACGTTTCCCAACAAGATCGATTGCGAAGATCTCGCCAGCGCCGGCATGCTGTCGCGCACCGGAAAGCAGTTTCATTTCTTCAACGAGAATTACGAAAATTTTGAGGACTTCCTCAAGGCGCTGTCTTCACACAAGCGCAAGACCATACGCAGAGAGCGGCGCGATGCCCTGCGCAACGACATCGAAATAGAACTGGTGACAGGCAGCGCCATCGGCGAACAGCATTGGGATGCGTTCTACGCTTTTTATATGGATACCGGTTCGCGCAAATGGGGGCGTCCCTATCTCACGCGCAAATATTATTCGCAGGTTGGCACGGCCATGGCCGATCGCATCCTGCTGGTCATGGCCAAACGCAATGGACGCTATGTCGCCGGCGCCATCAATTTCATTGGCGATGATGCGCTCTACGGGCGTAATTGGGGCTGTCTTGAAGAACATCCCTTTCTGCATTTCGAACTTTGCTATTATCAAGCCATCGAATACGCAATTCAGCACAAGCTCGCGCGCGTCGAAGCAGGCGCCCAGGGTGAGCACAAGCTCGCGCGTGGCTACAAGCCGGTGACGACTTATTCCTCACATGATATCTCTGATCGCAATTTTTCCCGCGCCGTCGAAAACTTCCTGGAAGAAGAGCGGCGCGAGATCGCTCACGTCATCGAAGCCTATGGCGAACACGTGCCGTTCAGGAAAGATGCTGCGCGGGAAGCGGCGCTGGAGCAGGATTATTAAACGCCTGCATCTCACACCGGTAGCGCATTGGTATATTTGATCTGGTCGAGTGCAAAACTCGACTCGATCGAAGACAAGCCGTCGAGGCGCGTCAGCTTCTGTTTCAAAAATTGCTCGTAGGCGGCAAGGTCCGCCACGACCACGCGCAGGAGATAATCGCGCGGCCCCGTCATCAGGTAACATTCCAGCACCTCGCGCCAGCTCGAAATCGCGCGTGCGAACCGTTCGAGATCTTCTTCCTTTTGCCGTTCAAGCTTGATTGAGACAAACACGCTGACCGGCAGGCCGACGGCTTTCTGATCAACCAGTGCAATGGTCTTGGTTATGATGCCGCTCTCTTCCAGACGGCGCATGCGTCGGTGGCAGGGCGAAGCCGAGAGCCCCACCTTGTCAGCGATCTCCTGCACCGTCAGCCGGGCGTCCTGCTGCAGCAGATTGAGGATTCGCCGGTCGATATCGTCTATCTCCATCATAAGGTGTTTTATTTCTCTAATTGATGATATATTGGAATATTAAACCATAATACCATGTTCTAAAGGCATAAAAAGGATTTTTATTCCCAGTTCCGGTGATACCAAAGAAGGTGACGATTACCAAAGATGAATCTCCCGGGGCGGCGACACTCATGACCCTCACAAACGACCAGACCGGTATGCTCACTGCGCTGGAAAAGCGCGTGCGCTGGCTGTCCTCTTGGATGATCCACAATGCGAACCACATTCGTCCCAATATCGGTGGTTTGAAAGTCGGCGGCCACCAGGCGTCTTCAGCATCGTTGTCGACGATCATGACCGCGCTTTACTTCGCCGTGCTGAAGCCGGAAGACCGCGTGGCTGTCAAACCCCATGCGAGCCCGATCTTTCATGCGATCCAGTATCTCTATGGCCGCCAGACCCGCGAGAAGCTGGAGAACTTTCGCGGCTATGGTGGCGCGCAATCCTACCCTTCGCGCACCAAGGACACTGACGACGTCGATTTCTCCACCGGTTCCGTGGGGCTGGGCGTTGCTCAGACACTCTTCGCGTCTTTGGTTCAGGATTACGTGCGCCTGCATGGCTGGGGCGGCGAACGCCCGCAAGGCCGTTTCATCGCACTTGTGGGTGATGCCGAACTCGATGAAGGCAATATCTATGAAGCGCTGATCGAGGGCTGGAAACACGGTCTGCGCAACACTTGGTGGGTGATTGATTATAATCGTCAGTCACTCGATGCGGTGGTACGCGAAGGCCTGTGGGAAAAGTTCGAGACCATGTTCCGCAATTTTGGCTGGGACGTGAAGATCATCAAATACGGCCAGCTCATGCAGGCAGCATTTAAAGAGCCAGGCGGCGCAGCGTTGCAGCGCTGGATCGATGCCTGCCCGAACCAGCTTTATGCAGCGCTGTGCTTTCAGGGTGGCGCAGCGTTTCGAAAGAAACTGCAGCAGGAAATAGGCAGCGAGCCCGGCATGACAAAATTGCTTGAGAGCCGCGATGACGCGCAATTGCTGGCGCTCATGTCCAATCTCGGCGGCCACGACATGACCTCCGTGCTTGATGCCTTTGCATCGATCGATCACGACCGGCCTGTCTGTTTCATCGCCTACACGATCAAGGGTATCGGCCTGCCTTTTCAGGGCCACAAGGACAATCATGCTGGCCTGATGACGCCTGCGCAAATGGCCGAATGGCAAAAGACATTGGGCGTTGCCTCGGGAGAAGAATGGGCGGCACTGGACGGCTTGCCCTACGATTCCGCTGTGCTGCAGACATTTATCGACAACACGCCGTTGTCGGACAATGCCAGCCGCAAACTTTCAACGCCCTCCATCCCTGTGCCCGAACAACTCACATTTTCCCCCGCAAGGATGATGTCCACTCAGAACGGGTTCGGTCTCATCCTCAAAGAAATCGGCCGCAGCAAAAGCGAATTGGCGGACGCAATTGTCACCGTTTCACCCGATGTCAGCGTTTCAACCAATCTGGGCCCCTGGATCAACCGGCGTGGTGTATTCGCGCGCGAAGAAATGGCGGACGTTTTTCGCGAACAGCAGATCGCCTCCACATTCAACTGGGAGGCTTCGCCGCGCGGCCAGCATATTGAACTGGGCATTGCGGAGATGAATTTGTTTCTCGCGCTTTCTGCGCTGGGCCTGTCATCATCCATCAATGGCAAACGCCTCTTGCCCATCGGCACGCTTTATGACCCGTTTATCCAGCGTGGCCTCGATGCGCTGAACTATGCCTGTTATCAGGATGCGCGCTTCATGCTGGTGGCGACGCCAGCTGGCATAACACTCGCACCAGAAGGCGGCGCCCATCAATCCATCAGCACCCCGCTGATAGGCATGGCGCAGGATGGCCTTGCATCTTTTGAACCAGCTTTTGTTGATGAACTCGCCGTCATCATGCGCTGGGGTTTTGACTACATGCAGCGCGAAGGAAAGACTGATGGCCAGCTTGATGGGGGCTCTGTCTATCTGCGCCTTTCCACCCGCGCGATCGAACAACCTATCCGCGAGATGACGCCGCGCCTCGCGCAGGACATCGCTGACGGCGGTTACTGGATGCGCTCACCAGGCGCATCAGCACGCGCCATTATCGCCTATAGCGGCGCGCTCGCGCCAGAAGCCATTGAGGCGACGGGTCTGCTGGGCGAAGATTATCGCGATATCGGCCTGCTGGCCGTCACTTCGGCCGGCCGCCTGCATGCCGGATGGCGCGCCCGGCAAAACGAGCAGAGCCATATTGAAAGCCTGCTTGCGTCCTTGCCGCGCGATTGCGCCATAATCACTGTGATCGATGGACATCCCGCAGCTCTGTCATGGCTTGGAGGCGTTTGCGGCCAGCGCGTCCGCGCCCTTGGCGTCGAACATTTCGGCCAGACCGGCACGCTGCACGACCTTTATCGCCATCATGGCATAGATGTTCAGTCCATCATGCGGGCCGTCACCGTGATGGCGCAAGGCAGACCGACGCGCCACCATGCGCTCAACGGATAATTACGGCGCGGGCAGGAACGCGCTTGTCTTGCCTGTCAGATAATAGGCGCTCAGACCAATCCATTCACGCACAGCGCGGTCAGTATGTTTTAGACCCAGGCTTGCTTCTGCTGATGGACGCAGAAAGTCGTTCATATTGCCCGCAGACGTAAAATCCACGGGATAGGGCATCACCGGAAAATTGCTCTTGCGGAAAATGCCGACGGATCGAGGCATATGATAGGCTGATGTCACCAGCAGCCATGTTTCGCCGGGCTTCGGGTTCACGAGCTTTTTCGTAAATTCGGCATTCTCGTAAGTGTTGCGCGATTTGTCTTCGAACGTCAGGCGGCTTTCCTCCAGCCCGAGCGCAAGAAAAAGCCGCCGCGCAATATCTGATTCTGTCACATCGGATCCACGCAACGCCGTTGTGCCCCCGGTAAACACGGCACGCGCCTTGGGAAAGCGCCGCGCCAAGGCAACCGCCTCAGTCATGCGCCCACCGGCCTCCGACAATTCAACCGTGCCCCGCGCCCGGCTGAGCGTTTCATCGACGCCGCCACCCAACACGATAATGCCGGTGGGCGGTGTATTGGCGAGAGCCGGTTGCGGAAATCTGTCTTCCAAAGGCCGCAGCAACGCCAGTCCCAGCGGCATGATCCCGAACAGAAAATAGAACAAGGCTGCGGGAACCAGCAGCCATTTGGCCGCACGCAATTTCCCGCGCACCAGCAAGTACGCCCCGATCACCAGCATGATTCCGATGAGGTTGGATGGAGCGGCAATCATCCAGAAAATTTTGGAGAGGTAAAAAAACATCGGTCAATTTACCTCGATAAAGATGGCGCGCCTGTGACCACCCGTTCAATGGAGCGGCCGAGAGTCAATGAACCGTTAATGCCGTTCAGGTTATGGGCGTCAGGATGATCTTCTGCGCGGCTGGACGGCTCATCAGCTGATCGAACCAGCGTTCAAGATGCGCATGCTTGGCCCGTTCCACCGGCAGATTGTACCAGCGATGAATGGTCGGCCCAAGCACGCATTCGACAGCGGAAAATTGGTCGCCACCGATCCATGTTCGCGTTGCAAGCCAGGTGTCGAGCGCGCCAAGATTGCCTTCAGTTTTCTTTCGTCCCGCCTCAATCGCTTCCGGGCTCTTGTCACCGATATTGCGGATCAGGGGCGCAAAGATCGCGTTGATCGGCGCCAGCAAAGTCGTCTGCTGCCAGTCCATCCAGCGGTCCTGATCAGCCTGCGCGCGGATATCGGCAGGCCAGAATTCTGCCTTGCCGTATTTGCGCGCCAGATAGCGCACGCACGTATTGGATTCCCAGAGAATAAATCCATCATCATTGATGGTCGGCACGACGCCATTGGGGTTCATCGCGCGATATTCCGGCGTGTTGTTCACACCAAAATGCAGCCCGGCATCTATGCGCTCATAGGCTATCCCGAGCTCCTCCAGCGCCAGCAGCGGCTTTTGCACATTGATGGAATTTGTGCGGCCCCAGATTTTCAGCATTGTGTTTTCAGCTTTGTACTTCAAGGCTCCGAACAAACTGGCAGGCCGCTGCAAGACCTATGTGTCGCCATCAAACTTCGACAGCGCTGGACAATGAAGATGCAATCTGTTGCGACCACACGCGGACAACAAATTCGGGGTCAGCGCCCGCAGAGCAGATCGTTGCCCGCATCAACGGGAACAACCAGTGTCCCGTCATTCACAATTGTCGTACCACCGGCAAAACGCGTACCCCCACCGCAAATATTGCCCCCGCAAAATCCAGCGAAAGAAAAACCACGCCCGGCTATAACACGGCTCACACCCGCCGAAGTCACACGCACCGAATTGCCTGGTCCGCTAAGGGTGAGGCAAGACCTGGCAGCAATCGAGCAGACCAGCGCTTCGCCATTATCAACCATGGTGACATCAGTCGTACCGCCCTGCGAGCGGATATCGAGCACCGTGCCCCGCACGCCGATGGTCGCAACAGGCGTATTGATCTTATAGGCGCTCTTGTCAGATTCGCCGGTTGAAAAGCGAAACGCCCCGCGCGCCAGATTGATCCCGACGGCCCGGGCGGTGCCACCGCCGGAATAGACGAACTGGTTCAACACCACGCTGGAAGCGGGCCCGACAGACAGATTGGTATTATCCAGAAAAACCAGCCGCGCCGAGGAGGCCGCCGCCGTGCGAATCGTTTCGGCGCGAAACACTGCGCCGCCAGCCGAGAGGCCAGAAGTACCACTGGCGCTGACGCGCGTGACCTGATTTTGAACCGCCGCCGCCTCACCAATGCGTTGCTGGGCCTGGACAGAAGTTGCACAACCAAAGGACAGAGCCAAAACAGCTCCAGACATTGCAGATCGTTTGACAAAGCGCAGCATTGTTCACTCCGATTTAACGGTATAATGCCCTCAGACGTGATCTTGAGCAAGGCGGAATAAGCGCAATGGGCCGCTTACCTGATCAGCCGGATATCCACCACATCCGAGAGCCCCGCCCAGCGCTTGTCCGCAGTGTAGACTGGCAGCCCCTTCTGCAACGCCAGCGCCAGGCAAAAGCGGTCGCCAAGCGATAGGCCAAGATACCGGGAGCTGGCGCGCAGGGCAGCGGCAGCGATTGCAAGCCTTGCGTCGGAATCGACCACATTCAATCCGAACTCCGCTGCGGTGGACGCAGCGTCGTCTGGACTTTTCCCATGGTCAATCAGCTTCGAAATGATCTCGCAAAAATTGACATTCGAAATAAAGGCTCCTGTGATCAGGTTTTCTGCTACGTTAGATCCCGTTTCACCGAATGCATAGGCAAGCACAACAGATGTATCGACAATGTGCTCAGTCATCCTGTGACTCGGCCAGATCTTCTGCAATGCGATCCGCGATCAACTCGTCCACAACGCTGACTCCGGGTACCGCTAGTTTCATGCAGGATTCCTGCGCACGGCGCGCCATGGCCAGAGGCGTTATGACCCGCACCTCCTTGCCCTCCAGTGTCAGCCAGACGTCAGCCCCCTCCTCCATATCCGCGGCCGCCCGGAAAGCAGCCGGAATCACGATGCGCCCGCCCGGCCCCACTTTCGCCCGCACCCGTGGCGCGGGCTTGTAAGGCTCCAGGGGCGGGAACTTGCCCGGTGCGATTTCCAGACCGGACGAAGCCGCGAACGGCTTTTGCTCCGTGCTTTCAGCGAAGCCGCGGGGGTACCTCGTCTCTTTGGTTGGCTTCTTTGACATAAAAATCACAGAATGACATTTTCTTTACAAGATGACATTGTAAATGAGTTATGTCAATTAACCTACCCCGTCTTCCCAAATAATTCCCGCCCGATCAGCATGCGCCGGATTTCACTCGTCCCCGCGCCGATTTCGTAGAGTTTGGCGTCGCGCAGCAAGCGGCCAGTGGGATAGTCGTTGATATAGCCGTTGCCGCCGAGCAGCTGGATCGCGTCGAGTGCGAGCTTTGTGGCTTTCTCGGCTGCGTATAAAATCGCGCCGGCTGAATCCTCGCGCGTCGTGCGGCCTTTATCGCACGCTTTGGCGACGGCATAGACATAGGCCTTGCAGGCGTTCATGCCCACATACATGTCGGCAATCTTGCCCTGCACCAGTTGAAACTCGCCAATCGCCTGACCGAACTGCTTGCGCTCGTGAATATAGGGCAGCACGATATCCATACATGCCTGCATGATCCCAAGTGGCCCAGCGGCGAGCACCACGCGCTCGTAATCGAGGCCGGACATCAGCACATTCACACCGCGTCCAACTTGCCCCAAGATGTTGTCTTCCGGCACCTCGCAATCCTGAAATACCAGCTCGCAGGTGTCGGAGCCGCGCATGCCCAGCTTGTCGAGCTTTTGCGCGGTGGAAAAACCTTTCATCCCCTTTTCGATTATAAAAGCTGTAATGCCGCGCGAACCTGCCGCCGGATCGGTTTTCGCATAGACGATCAATGTTTCGGCAACAGGCCCGTTGGTGATCCACATCTTGTTGCCGTTGAGAATGTAGCGATCGCCCTTCTTGTCTGCGCGCGTCGTCATCGAGACGACGTCCGAGCCCGCACCGGGTTCCGACATGGCAAGCGCGCCGACATGTTCACCAGACATCAGCTTGGGTAGATAACGGCCCTGTTGTTCGCGCGAGCCATTGCGTCGCAATTGATTGACGCAGAGATTGGAATGCGCGCCATAACTCAGGCCGACCGAAGCCGATGCCCGGCTGATTTCCTCAACTGCGATGCAATGTTCGAGATAGCCAAGGCCCGTGCCGCCCAGTTCTTCCTCGACTGTAATGCCATGCAGCCCCAATCCGCCCATGCGCGGCCACAGATCGCGCGGAAACGTATCGGTGCGGTCAATCTCCTCCGCACGCGGTGCGATTTCTTTCGCGGCGAAAGCGCGCGTGGTCTCGCGAATCGCATCGGCTGTTTCGCCGAGATCGAAATCGAAAGATACAGGGCTATTGGGGATCATGAAACACTCCTGAAGGCCCGCATTTCCGGGCCGCCCTCACTACCAAAGACACGACAAGAATTAGACCACAAATGATGAAGCGGGAATACGGCCTTTGACGCAAAGGGCGGCAGGACACTCCGGGCCAGCGCCTGTTGCAATCGCGGCAACACGCGCGCAAATTGCGCCAAATAAATCGCCAAGGGACGGAAATGCTCGATCAGACCAACGCCCAAAAACCCTTCCGCGCCGATCATATCGGCTCACTCCTGCGTCCGCCCGAATTGCTTGCCGCCCGGCGCGAACAGGCTGCCGGACGCCTGGATCCCGTCCGATTGCGAGAGTTTGAAAATGCCGCCATCCGCGATGTTGTAAAACTGCAGGAAGAGGCTGGCCTGAGTGTGATCACTGATGGCGAGTTCCGGCGTGGCACCTACTCGGATTCCTTCACCATCGGCGGCGTCAGCGGCATAAGCGTGGAAATGACTGAGGATGAAGGCTTCAAGGCCTCGCAGACGCACGGCCATCGCACGGCGCGCCGCATTCCCAAAGTTGTCGACAAGATCGAGTGGCGCGGCCCGCAAAACGCGCAAGACCTGAAATTCCTTCGCAGTCTGACTGAGAGGACCTGCAAGGTCACCTTGCCCGGCCCTGCCTATGTCCACTATCGCGCGGGACGCGAACACATCAGCCGTAATGTCTATCCCGATCTTGATAATTTCTGGGCCGATCTTGTGGCGGCCTATCACAAGGAAATGCACTCGCTGGCGGACGCGGGTTGCACCTATCTGCAACTCGATGAAACCTCGCTGGTAAAACTGGGCGACGAGCGTGTGCGGCTCTTGTTGAAAGAGCGTGGCGATGACTGGCAGGATCTTCTGAAGAGCTATGTAGACGTGGTCAACGCAGTTATCGCTGGCGCACCGGCGCAGATGCGCGTTGGCGTTCATGTCTGCCGCTCGCAGGACCCAAGCTGGCAGGCCGATGTAGGTTATGATCCCATCGCAGAAGCACTGTTTCACAACATGAATGCCAATCTATATTTGTTGGAGTTCAACAACGAACTCTGCGGCACGTTTGCACCACTTGCTATGGCCCCCAAGGGCAAGACCATCGTGCTTGGCTTGCTCACCTCCAGTTCGCCCGAGATGGAAGACAGGGAAGCCATTAAACGCCGGATCGAAGACGCGGCAAAATTCGTCCCCCTGGATCAACTCGCGCTCAGTCCCCATTGCGGCTTTGCCACCGGAGCACAGGCGCGCGCAGGCATGACAGTTGATATCGAGCGGGCCAAACTGGAAATGTGCGCAGAGATCGCAACGGAATTCTGGGGCTGAGGCAAGACATTTTATAATGGGAGTTCATCATGGCTGCAAAATTGAAATCAGCACTGCGTGTTGCACTGGCTTGCGCTGTATTCGTATATCCTGCGGTTGCGACCGCGCAGGATGCTGCCGAACATTTTCGAGGCAAGACAGTTTCTGTGTTGGTCGGCTTTGGTCCTGGAGGCGGCTATGATGGTTATGGTCAATTGCTCGGCCAGTTCATCGGCCGGTTCATCCCCGGTGAACCGCGCGTTATCGTCAAACATATGCCCGGTGCAGGGTCCGTGGCGATGCTCAATCACATCTACAATATCGCTGCCAAAGACGGGCTGACTTTTGGAATACCGGCTGCAGGCACCGCCTATACGCATCTTATCGGCACCGAGCGCGACAAGTCAGCAGCCAAATATGATGCGCAGAAGTTTTCGTGGCTTGGCTCGCTGGAAGCCTTTACGCCGGTGGTTCTGGCCTGGCACAAAACGAATTTCCGCACCATCGAGGACTTGCGCCAACGTCCGTTCAATTACGGATCGAGCGGCCCCACAACAGGCGGCGAGAACTACGCGGAAATCATGAATGGTCTGCTCGGCACCAAACTCAAGCCCGTGCGCGGCTACAAGGGCTCAAACGAAATTGCGCTTGCAATCGAACGCGGCGAACTCGACGGCATCGTCGGCTGGTGCTGGACTTGCGTGAAGGCGGACAAGCCCGATTACATCGCGAGCAAGACAGCGATATTCATCGCACAAATTGGTGTCGCGCCAGATCCCGAAATGCAGGCTGCCGGTGTGCCGCATATGCTCGATCTCATATCTAATCCCGATGATCGCAAGGCCGCCCATCTCGTGCTCGCCAATCTCGCCTTCGGCCGGCCCTTCGTGGCCCCACCTGATTTACCGCCCTACGTACTGAAGGCCTTGCGCAAGGCGTTTGTGGACATGGCGAGAGACAAGGCATTTCTTGAGTTTGCAGAGAAGACACGCCGGGTCATCAACCTGATGACCGGCGAAGAAATCGACAAGCTTCTGGCGGAGAATTTCGCATTGCCGAAGGAGATTGTTAAGCGGGCGATAGAGATATCCTCGCCCCCGCCATAACCGGGCGCGAGCCGTGGCATCCCTCAAGGCCTATGGCGCTTCTCATCGCTTCCCGGCCAGCCATTGCTGCCATTGCTGGGCGCTGCCATAAAAGGCGTTCTTGTCGATCTTGCCCTTGATGCCATCGGTGCGGCCATCAGATTGATATTGCCAAAACGTCCAGGCCCTGCCCGGATAAGGCACGTTTGGCGCGTGTTTGGTCGAGCGCACCCAGACGTTATAGTCACTGAATTCGTTGGGATGCATGATGCCGGCATAAAAATCCACGGTCACGTAGATCACCGGCTTCTTGCCGTAATGGCGTTCCATGTCGACGAGCATCTCGCGCATGTCGCGCAACACTTCCTCGCGATGAAGGGTCCGTTTGCAGGTTTTGGAAGTCGGCGTCGCCTCGACATCCAGAACCGGCGGCAGCGCATTGGGATCAACAGGCACATGTTGCTTGAACCAGCCGATTTCCTCATGCGGTTTGCGGCACCACCACACGAAATGATAGGCGCCGCGCGGGATGCCAGCTGCGGCTGCACCATCCCAGTTTTGCCGGAACTTGCTGTCGATGTGATCAGCGCCCTCGGTCGCCTTGATCCAGGCGAACTTCACACCGGCGCGCTTGACCGCCTGCCAGTCGATGTCACCCTGATATTTGGAGATATCGATGCCATGGATCGGAAATTGATTGGGATGCATGCCGACAAAATGTTCGTTACCGGAACCGGCGCGGCCACCCTCGCCATCGACCATTTCAAAGCCAGGCATGGAGGGGCCGCCGCCGCAACCCGTGAGCGCCAAAAGCCCCGCTGTCAGCGCCGCGGTCAGGGACAGGCCCCGCAAAATTTTTCGATCGAGTTTCATGCCCGTCAAATTAGTCATAACCCGGTAATGCCCCGTTAACAGGATAAGTTAATACCTCGTTCACACCAGATGAAACGCCAGTGTCGCGATCCCGAGAAAGGCGAGATTCCCCACCACGTCCGTCACCGTCGTCACAAACGGGCTTGAAGCAACCGCCGGATCGTAATCGAGCCGCTCCAGCACCATCGGAATCAGCATGCCGCCCAGCACACCTGCTGCCAGGTTGATCATCATCGCAAGCGCGATAACGAAGCCCAGCAGTGGCAAACCAAACCAGATTGCCGCTGCCACTCCGGTGATAATACCGAAGCCGAGCCCATTGATAAGCCCCACCAGCACCTCGCGGCGAAGCACCCGCGCCGCGTTGTTGCGATTAAGTTCACGCGTGGCCAGCGCCCGCACAGCGATAGTCATCGTCTGCGTCGCAGCATTGCCGCCCTGACTGCACACGATCGGCACAAGCACAGCCAGCGCCACCATCTTCTCGATAGAACCTTCGAACAACCGCACAACGCCGGCGGCAAGAAACGCCGTGAACAAATTCACGAACAGCCAGGTGAACCGGCTTCGAGCAATCCAGGCTACAGAATCCGCCAGCTCTTCAGAGGCACGCACGCCGCCCAGCGCCTTCACGTCTTCTTCGGCTTCTTCGCGAATAACGTCGACGATATCGTCAATTGTAATTGCGCCAACCAGCTTGTCACCAGCATCGACAACGGGCACCGAGACCAGATTGTAGCGCTCGAAGACACGCGCCACCTCTTCCTGATCTTCGGTCGCGGGCACACGATGCCGCTCCGTATTCATCAACTCCTGCAGCGTCTGCGTACGCCGCGCCCGCACCAGCGCGTCGAGAAAAACATTGCCGAGGAAGCGGTGGGAAGCATCGACAACGAACACATCGAAAAACGAATCCGGCAGTTCGTCTTCATTGACGTCGTGAATGAAATCGAGCGTCTGGCCCGCGGTCCAGAACGGCGGCGCGGTAACCATGGTCGTCTGCATCAGGCGGCCTGCCGAATTTTCCGGATAGTCGAGCGACCGCCGCAACGCGATGCGCTCGCCAGCCGGGAGCGCATCCAGAACCTGCCGCTGCTCGGCTTCTGGCAAATCCTCCAGAATCGTGATGGCGTCATCGCTCTCAAGCTCATGAACACCCTCGACGATGGTTTCCGTCGGCAATTCCTCCAGAATTTCTTCGCGGATAACGTCTTCGACTTCCGTCAGCGCCGCAAAGTCGAATTCACGGCCCATGAGCTCGATGAGCTTGGGCCGCAGGTCGTGCTCCAGCGCCTCGATGAGATCGCCGAGATCGGATTCATGGAGTTCGCCAGCAAGTTCCAGAACGCGAGCCTTGTCGCCCGCTTCAACAGCCGCCGCAGCCAGCGCGACGAAATCCGGACGCACGTCATCGTTCGCATCGCGCAGGGAAAGGGCATCGCGGTCCGCCAGAGCGGCTTTTTCGGTCTCGGCCATGGAGTGCGTCCAATGGGTGCGATGGGAAAGACACGCGGCGAAGAATCAAAAGGCTCAACGCCACTATGTGTCAAAGACCGGCTTTCAACGGGTATGGCAACCTAAAAATAGGCAAGCTGGTAGACCAGCCTCTCCCGCCCCGGGCCGCTTTAACACTATCGATTCAGATGATTTGGTGCGGCCAAGAGGACTCGAACCTCCACCCCTGTTACAGGACTAGCACCTCAAGCTAGCGCGTCTACCAGTTCCGCCATGGCCGCAAGGTCGTAAGCAGGGAACTCCCCCGCAGGCACAGCCACAAATGCAGCGCACCAACCGGCGGAGGCTCTAACAAATCGGAAGGGGGGTTGCAACCCGTGCTGGGCCACTCATTTCATATCTGGCGAAAAACCTTCGCACTTCTGTTAGAAAACTCGAATGAACACTGAAATTAGCGCCAAGGTGGCCAAAACGCCCGCTTGCTCCCTGCCCCCCGAACGCGGCAGCCTCTCACACTTGATGCGCGCCCGGCCCGGCGCACACTCGGTTGAATGGCTGATCGCGCCAGGCTTCACGCCCTATGTCGAAGCGGTGGCTTTCATGGAATCACGGGTGGACGCCATTGCGGCGGGTCGTGCGGGTGAATTGGTCTGGCTTGTTGAACACCCCCCGCTTTACACGGCAGGTACTTCTGCAAAGGAGACCGACCTGCGCGACCCACGCTTCCCTGTCCACAAAACCGGGCGTGGCGGGCAGTTCACCTATCACGGACCCGGCCAGCGGGTAGCCTATGTCATACTGGATCTGAATCAGCGGCGGCAGGATATACGCGCCTTCGTCTGCGCGCTGGAAGACTGGCTGATTCTCACTCTGGCCGCCTTCAATATCCGCGGCGAAAGGCGTGCTGATCGTGTCGGCGTCTGGGTCCAGCGGCCCGACAAGCCAAAGGGCCTCGATGGCGCCACGGCGGAAGACAAGATTGCCGCGCTTGGAATTCGCCTCCGCAAATGGATCACCTTTCATGGCATATCCATGAACGTTGAACCCGATCTCAGCCATTTTTCGGGCATAGTTCCCTGCGGCATTGCCGATGCCCATTATGGCGTGACGAGCCTCGTGGATCTCGGCATTCCCGTGACCATGGTCGAAGTCGACAGCGTATTGCGCCGCGAATTTACGAGGATATTTGGCTAGCCCGGCGCTTAACGCAACGGCGCATAGGCGCGAAAACTGGCCGGCAACACAGGCCATGCGCCCGTGATGATATCGGGCAGGCTCGCTTCCAGTTTATAGACCTGCGGCTTTATGGCTTTTGCCACTTGCACAGGCGCGCCCTTCAGATGAGCGGGCCGCACAGGAGGCACGGGAACCACTTCATCTGCCTCAGGTGAAATCGATCCCACGGGATTGGGGTCGGTGAGCACAGGCCCAAGATTCGCCGGGCGTACAGGCGGCAGCGGCACGGGTTTCATATCCACGCGCGCCATCTGAATGGGTGCGCTCGCTGGCGCCTGCGGGCGCGCTGCCGATAGCGTGGAGGCCGGCTCTGCCGTACCCACCAGCGCCGCTGTCAGCCGGCCCGCCAGCCGGGAGAGCGCTCCCGGTTGCTCCGGCCCGACTGGTGCCGCGCTCGCCAATTGCGTGCCGCCGCCCTGTGTTCTGCGCGCGAACATGACCGGCGTTTCATTGCAGCTACGAACACCCAGATTGATGAGTTCTGCGCCGGACAGGGATTTGTAGGCTCGCGTCAGGTAGCCAAGACGTCGCCGCACCGGTTCCGGATAGGTCGAAAACAGCTGATTGGATATACCGTGATCAACCTCCCTGGTGTCACGGTTGTAAGCCTGATGAAATCGCAATACGCCCTTGGGATAGACGCAAACGTTGGGCAGGCTGAGCGCCATCGTACAGGCAGACCGGCATTCGTGCAGGCGCACCTCGCGCCCTTCCTGACGGTAGATTTCGGTCTGGCGTTGATAATCGGTGACCAGTCCTCCCACGTCTTTCATGACGACAACTGGAGCCGGACCCGGCGGTGGCATGAGATATGGCAAGCGAGAACCCTGACGCAAAAAACCCGGACAACTTCCCGCAGTTCAGCACGACATGGTTATCAGTCTCTTAACGGCAGATTCTCGACCGGTTTAAGGCGGCAATGGGACAAGCGCAGCGAAGGCCCACGCCCACAATCCCCATCAGACCAATAGAGCTATTTCCCGCTATCCATGCTAGCGCAGGCGAAATTTCTTCCTGATCCGAATCTCACACTGGCCTCATGAATCCTGCAGAACCCTCCGATATGCGCGGCATGCAAGTGCACAGCGCCTTCAATCAACTCGCCATCAACATGTCGGCAGTGTTCTCCTCTGCTTTCCTGTTGCAGCAGGGATTGAAGCCTGCCCAGGTTTTCCTGACTTATGCTGCTGTGTTTGCGCTACGCGTCGCGATGCGCCCGCTGATCATGCCGCTCTTACCAAGGGTTGGCATGCGCAATATGCTGATAGCCGGAACTGTGCTTATCGCGATCCAATATGGATGTATCGCCTTTGTCACCGGGTACGACTGGACGCTCGTGATCTACGTGCTGTTCACCGCGTTCAGCAATATGCTCTATTGGACATTGTATCATCCAGTTTTCGCCGCCGCCGGCGAAGCCCACAATCGAGGCAAGCAACTGGGCGCACGCCAGTCGATCTCGGCGCTGACAGGCATTCTTGGCCCCGCTATCTCAGGCTACCTCCTGTATTACATTGGGCCGTGGGCGGCGTTTGGCACAGCAACGTTGATCGCGCTCATCGCGATCTGGCCTCTGCTCGCCCTCGGTCACTATCCCGTAGCAAAGACTGCCCCCGCCAATGCGTGGCGGGCTGGAATCATGTGTACGGCGTTGTTCTTCTCCGACGGCTTCTTGTGGCTTGGCGCAGGCATGGCCTGGTCGATGCTGCTGTTCGAACGGATAGGTGGCCGCTTTGATGCCTACGGTCTGGTTCTCGCGCTTGCGGCGATTGCTGGCGCACTTGCAAGCCTGACCATCGGCCGCTCCATCGATCTTGGACACGGGCGCAAGGCGGTCGCTTTATCGGCGACGCTGGCCGCCATCGTCTATGCCATGCGCGCACTGGTTGGCGGCAACACGCTTGCACTTCTGGCTGTCGTGGTGGCTTCCACGGTGCTCATTCATTTCTATACGCCCACATTCATGACTGCATATTACAACGAAGCAAAGAAAGCGCCGTGCACTTTCCGCCTGCAATGCATGGCCGAAACCGGCTGGGACGCCGGCGCAGTGCTCGGCTGCCTGTGCGGCGCCGCCCTGCTCGGCTGGAGCTATTCATTGCAGAACATCATATGGTTGGCGATCATTCCAGTTATAGCTGAAGCCGTTTTGCTGCGCAGGATTTATGGCAGGAATGATGCGAGTTGAAATAGCAGCACGGGGCTGGGCGGCCCCGGCAAATGGCCCATTGAGACAGTCCAGACCTGGCCTCTGAAACAAAGCCCGGGTGGCATTTGCCGTCCGGGCGTCCCATCGTGCTATTGTGGTTTCGGGGCGGCTAAAAATGCCGCCCCGCTTTGATGATCACACTCAGGACGCCATGATGAAAAAGCTGATTCCCCTGTTACTCGCACTGATCATGGCGACCCCCGCCGCCGCGCAAGACAAGATGAGCGTAATTCTCGACTGGTTTGTAAATCCCGATCATGGCCCCATTATCATTGCCCGCGAGCGC
>CAMDKB010000020.1 GCA_945901195.1 Rhizobium sp. Q54 | reverse complement strand
GACAATGGGGCGAAGGTAGTAGGACACCGCGATGAAAATCTCCGCGCTCTTTGGCGTCTCGGGTAAAATCTGCGCCATCACGGGTGGTGCTTCCGGCTTTGGGCTGGCTCTGGGCCGCGCCATGGCCATGAACGGGGCCCTTGTCACGCTGATTGATGTGAACGCAGACGGCCTCAAGGCCGTGCAGTCAGAGTTTTCAGGCGAAAGCCTGAAGGTCGAGACAGCAGTGGCCGATGTAACAGACAAGCCCGCGATCCAGAAAGCCATTGACGGCGTCGTTGCCGCGCATGGCCGGCTCGACGTGCTGTTCGTGAATGCCGGCGTCACAGGCGGCCCTGGCTATCTCACACTTGATGGCGAACGCAACGCGGATACGCAGATCGAAAATCAGTCCAATGATCTCTGGGACAAGGTTCTGGCCATCAATCTGATGGGGGCGGTGAAAACCATTCAGGCCGGTGTGCCGCAGATGAAAAAGCAGGGCGGGGGACGGATCATTGTCACCTCCTCATGTTCGGCGACCAAGACCGAGATGTTCGTCGGCTCAGGGTATGTGACATCGAAAGCGGCGCTCGCGCATCTCATCAAGCAGCTCGCGCATGAACTCGCGGCGTTTAAGATTACAATCAACGGCATCGCGCCCGGGCCGACAGCCACCAATATCGGCGGGGGGCGCATGAAGGATCCGGGTCGTGCTGCGGCTTTTGCCCGCTATATTCCCATGGAACGCGTGGGGCAGCCGGAAGACATCATCGGCGCAGCGCTGTTCTTTGCCTCAAACGCTTCGCACTATGTTACCGGCGCGGAAATCCTCGTCGATGGCGGCTTTGTGCTGGGGCCATCGGATTCCGCCGTCGTTTCCCGAAATTGAACCCAGGAGACCAACATGCTGAAGAAACTTGCCCTCTCCATCGATGACGCCAAAAAGGCTGCTGCCGCCTGCCGCGTGGAAGCTGAAAAGAACAATTGGAATGTCGTGGTAGCGGTTCTCGATGATGGCGGCCACCTCATGTATCTGGAGCGTATGGACAACACGCAGAAGGCATCTTCACGCATCGCCTTCCAGAAGGGCAAGACCGCCATCATGTTCAAGCGTCCTTCAGGCGCGCTGGAAAAAGTGGTCTCCGGCGGCCGCGTAGCCGTGATGTCGCTGGGTGCAACAACTGTCGAAGGCGGCGTGCCGATTGTGGTGGACGGCGAGTTCGTTGGCGCTATCGGCGTCTCCGGCGTGCAGTCGCACGAAGATGCGCAGGTCGCGCAGGCCGGTGTCGACGCGATCTTGAAGGGCTGAGCGCTTCGCTCCTGCCTCCGGTTGACACTGCACGAGCCGCCCCCTAACCGGAGCGTTGTGTGGTCTTCCATAACGGGAAGCTGAGGGGCACGTGAAAGCTGCGGCATTCGACTATATCCGGCCGGAAAGCCTGAGTGAGGCGGCGGGTCTGCTCGCGTCCCATGAAGATGCGCGGGTCATTGCGGGCGGACAGACGCTCGTGCCGATGATGGCCATGCGTCTCGCGCGGCCCTCGCTGCTTGTCGATATAGCCCATATCGAAGGGCTTTCGGGCATTGCCGACTTCGGTGCCTATATCGGCTTTGGCGCGATGACGCGTCAGGCGCAGGCTGAGAAAAGCACGCTCGTAGCCACTCGCCTGCCTTTGCTCGCTGCGGCTCTGCCCTGGGTCGGGCATACGCCTACACGTAACCGTGGAACTATCGGCGGCTCAGTCGCCAATGCGGATCCGGCTGCGGAAATCCCGCTGGTTCTGGTGACTCTTGAGGGCTCCATCTGCTGGATGAGCGCCGATGGGCAGGGCGAAATAGTTGCAGCCGATCTGTTCTCCGGCCCCATGTCGACTGAAATGCCTGCGGCTGCCATCCTCACTGAAGTCCGTTTTCCCGTGTGGGAGGGGCCACCGATTGGAGTTGGCTTCCACGAAGCCAGCGCGCGTCGCAGCGATTTTGCCTATGTATCCGCCGCCGCGCAGGTGCAGGTTGACCAGGCCGGCCGGTGTATTCGCTGCACCATAGGCATTGGCGGAGCGCTGGCTTTTCCGAAGCGGCTGGCCGGGGCGTCAAAAGCTCTGACAGGCTCTCAATTGACGGCGCAGGACATTGCAGCGGGATTGTCTGAGGACATAGCAGCGCTCGAAATCATGACGGATGGTCACGCCTCTTCAGCCTATCGCCGCCGCGTGGCGGGTGCGCTTGCGGCGCGCGCCCTCGCAAATGCGCGCGATCACGCCAGGGGAGCGCTCAGATGAAAATCAGCCTTGATGTCAACGGCCAGAAGCGGCCGCTCGATATCGAACCGCGCGTAACATTGCTTGATGCCTTGCGCGATGATCTGCGGCTGACTGGTGCGCATACCGGTTGCGAACATGGCGTGTGTGGCGCCTGCACGGTACTGGTCGATGATGCGCCCGCGCGTTCCTGCCTGATGTTTGCAGTTCAGGCCGAAGGCAGCAAGATTACCACCATTGAAGCCTTGGCGGCAGGTCCCGGTGAACTGGGCATAATCCAGGATGCTTTCTGCGCCACGCATGGGTTGCAATGCGGTTATTGCACGCCGGGGATGATCCTGACGGCGCATGCCCTGTTGCGCGACAATCCCTCGCCGACGCGGGCTGAAATCGTGGACGCCATTTCGGGCAATATCTGCCGTTGCACGGGTTATGGACAAATCGTGGAAGCGATAGAACTGGCGGCGCAGCGCCTGCGCGGCGCGAATCTGGAGGCCGTACGATGAATGCGCCTTCGAATTTTACTTTCGTTTCCAGCGACCGGCGTGTGCGCGAAGATCGCCGCTTTGTCGCCGGGCAGGGCAAATTTGTCGCTGACATAACCGAAACCGGAATGCTGCATGTGGCCATTGTCCACGGGTCGCAAACAGCTGCGAGGATTGTCTCAATTGACGCCACGCGTGCGCTCGAAATGCCCGGCGTTGTCGGCGTTGTCGAGGGCGAAGAACTCCGCGCCGCAGTGGAGCCGTTGATGAACGGCCTAGATACGCCCCGGGTTCAGCGCTATCCGCTGGCAATCAAACATGTTCGCTACCATGGCGAATGGGTCGCTGCCGTGGTGGCGCAAACCCGTGCGCAAGCCGAAGATGCGGCTGAATGTGTCGATGTTGTCTACGAGACATTGCCGAATGTGATTGACACCGAGGAAGCCTACAAGCCCGGCAGTCCGCCCGTACATCCCGCGCATGGTTCCAACGTACTGCTCGACCGCACCTTCAACTGGGGCGATATCGACAGCGATTTTGCTGCCAGCGATCACAGCCTGTCGTTGCGTGTGACTTGGGGCCGTTCCTCCACCGTTCCCATAGAGACATTCGGTGTTGTCGCCATGTGGGACCCGTGGTCGGAGACGCTGGACGTGCGCGCCTCCATCCAGATGCCGAAATACGCCGACCAGATTGCCCGCGCCCTGCGTTTGCCCGGCAATGCTGTGCGGGTGCATTACGACGTTGATGTCGGCGGCAGCTATGGCGTGAAGCGCGGCATCAAGCACACAGTGCTCGTGGGCTATCTCGCGATGAAACTGAAGCAGCCGGTGCGTCTGATCGAAGATCGCCTTGAGAACATGGAATCGGGCGATGCGCATGGCCCGGATCGCATTTTTGATATCGAGGTGGCGTTCAACAAGGACGGCATCGTGAACTCCATGAAGATGCGCGCCATGGATAATGCGGGCGCGTATGCAGGCCGTGCGCCGTTTCAGCTTGGCAAACCCATCGGCGCAATCGTCGGTCCCTACCGCATAAACAGCGTTCGTTATCAGGCCGTATCGGTGACCAGCAACAAGGCGGTGCAGGAGGCGGTGCGGGGCTTTGGCCAATCGCCGACCAATTACGCCATCGAGACGATGATGGACCGGGTGGCGGAGTTTGTGGGTCTGGACAGGGTTGAAATCCGCCGTCGCAATTTCATCCGCCACGATGAATTCCCGTATCTGATCCCCAGCGGCACGCGATATGACAGCGGCGATTATCATGTTGTCGTCGACAAGGTGATGAAGCATGTGGATTGGGACGGGCTGATTGCTGAACGCGACCGGTTGCGCGCCAGTGGGCTTTATGCGGGCATAGGGATATCTGCGTGCCTTGAGCCATCGGGCGGCAATTCATCTTTCGAGCCCTTGCTCAATTCGACGAACACCACAACAACGTGGATGGAATCCTGCCGCATCAATGTTGATGCGCTTGGCCATGTCACAGTCACCATTCACACGACATCCTCGGGGCAGGGGCATGAGACGCTTGCGTCCACTGTAATCGGTGAAATTCTTGAAATCGATCCGGATTCCATTCGCATCGTGCGCACGGATTCTCTCACGAGCCTGCCCGGCAATTCGCCTGTAGGCTCGCGTATGGCTGTCATGCTGGGCGGCTCATGTTTTCATGCCGCAAACAAGCTGAAGACCAAGATGATCGCCATTGCAGCGAAAAATCTTGGCTGCGCTGTTGAGGCTGTCGAATATGCCGGCGGCGCGTTTCATGCGCGCGATTCAAACAAGAAGCTGTCTTGGCTTGATCTGGTCACCATCGCGCATCGCAACTATCATCTGTTGCCGGAAGGCTTTGAGCCGGGGCTTGAGGCGACCAATGTTTATCAGGTCCCCACCGGTAATGAATTGCCGACGGCCGATGGCCGGGTGCAGATGTATCCGTGTCACTCCTTCGAGTTCCATTGCATACTCGCGACCATCGATCCTGATACGGGCAAGGTGGATTTGCGCCGCTACGTGATCGGTCATGATTGCGGTACGGTCATCAATCCGCACATCGTCAAGGGCATGACTCTGGGCGGTATCGCACATGGCATCGGCGCGGCGTTGCTGGAAGAATTCGTCTACGATAGCGAGGGCCAGATGCTGGCTCAAAGCTTCATGGATTATCTGATGCCTTCATCTCATGAAGTGCCTGAAGTGGAAATCGTGCATCACTGCACGCCGTCTCCCTTCACGGTGATGGGCCAGAAAGGCTCAGGAGAATCTGGCTATCTTGGCGCGCCTGCGGCGATATCGGGCGCGGTGAACGATGCGGTTCGCGCGCTTGGCATCAGGTTCAACCGGTTGCCGATGCGCATGACCGCCATTTCCGATGCAATAGCCGAAGCTAAATCCAACAATGCACAATCCAGATGATCCGGGCGGGAAATTGCCATGACTGATACAGCAAAGTCTCCCATGTTCGAAGTCGATACGTCAAAAGCGCCTGTGCAGGAGACGGACTATCCCGCGCACAAGTATCGCGATCTGCATCAGCATCTTGCCGAACTCGAACGGCGCGGTCTGCTGCGACGGATCACGCGTGCGGTGGACAAGGACAGCGAATTGCATCCGCTCGTGCGCTGGCAATTTGTGGGCGGCATGGCGGAAGCCGACCGCAAGGCGTTCCTGTTTGAAAACGTCGTTGATGCAACTGGCCGCAAGTTTGACATGCCCGTCGTTGTCGGCGCCATTGCCGCCAATCGCGAAATCTACAGCGCCGGAATGGATGCGCCTGTCGAGTATATCGAAAAGAAATGGGAACGTGCGATTGCCCATCCCATCAAGCCGCGTATCGTAGAGACTGCGCCGTGCCACGAAGTTGTCGTGACGCGCAACGGCCTGCAGGGCAAGGGCAGGGGCCTTGATGCGCTGCCCATTCCCGTTTCAACACCAGGGTTTGATTCTGCGCCGACGCTGACGGCCACCAACGTGATCACGAAAGATCCTGAAACCGGCGTGCAGAACATGGGCACCTATCGTGCAGCGCTCAAAGCGAGCGACCGGCTGGTTGTGCGCATGGCGACGCGTGTTGGCGGGGCTGGCGGTTATCGCCACTATCAGATGCATCAAAAGCGTGGCGACAAGGAAATGCCTGTGGCCATCGTGGTGGGTTGTCCGCCTTACGTTGCGTTTCTCGGACCGCAGAAACTGCCCATCGGCGTTGATGAATTTGAAGTCGCGGGCGGACTTGCAGGAGAACCTGTCAACATCGTAAAAGCCAAGACTGTCGATCTCTATGTGCCGGCAGAAGCGGAAATCGTTATCGAAGGTTATATCGATACAGAGAACGTCGAGCCGGAAGCTCCATTCGGCGAGTCTCATGGCCATGTGGCGCTCGAAGAATATAACATGCCCATGCGCGTGACTGCGATCACGCATCGCCGCGATGCTGTGATTCCCTCCTATATCAGCCAGGTTGCACCCAGTGAATCCAGCGTCATCAAGCGCGTAGCTTATGAGCCGCTGTTTCTGGCGCATTTGCGTGATCAGTTGGGTATCAAGGGCGTCAAGCGCGTTTCGCTGCATGAACCGCTGACAGGGCTTTTACGGGTCACGACGATTGTCGTTGAAAAAGGTATGCCGAAAACTGAGGTCTGGCGGGCGCTTTATGGCGCTGCCTTTTTCAAGGGCGATTGCGGCAAGATCTGTATCGCCGTGAACGAGGATATCGATCCTGACAATGCTGATGCGATATTCTGGGCGATGGCTTATCGCTCCAACCCGATTGAAGACGTGCAGACAATCGCGCATCGCGGTCAGGGACATGGCCCCAAGCGCGAACATGGCGGCGAGGAAGATTCAACCTTGCTTGTCGATGCGACCATGAAATCGGACATGCCGCCGCTGGCCCTGCCGAAGAAGGAATATATGGAGCGGGCCCGGGCCATCTGGGAGGAATTGCAATTGCCTTCGCTGCGGCCACAACCGCCGTGGCACGGTTATTCGCTCGGCGACTGGCATCGTGAATGGGACGAGGCAGCGGAGCGCGCCGCCAAGGGAGACTATCTCGAAAACGGGCGCATTTCGCTTGGTCGGCAAAAAGCAGGCCTTGTGCCCGAGACGAAATTCAGGCCGGATTGAGGGAGGGCGCAATGATGTTGTTCAAGAAAGTACTGACCTGCCTGGGGTTGGGCGCGACACTGTTCTTTTCGCCTGCTGCAAGCGCACAGCAACTGGAAAAGCTTTCGATCGTCATCTTCGGCTGGCCATCGCTCGGTGCACTGCTGCCTCCGATCATCAAGGCGCAAAAGCTTGATGCCAAACAGGGCATGGATATCGAATTTGCGGAACGCACACCCGATGCCTACACGGCGCAATTCAACTCCGGAGAGTTCAAGGTTGGCGGCAGTGCTGCCTTGCTGACTGTGGGGCTTGCCGATCTGCGCGGCGTGAAGGTCGCCTATCTCTTCAACATCTTCGATTTCTACGGCACAATTGTCACTTCGGAACCGCAAGTGAAAGCGTTGAAGGATCTTGAAGGCAAGACGCTGGCTGCTGCGCGTGGCACTACCAATTTTGTGATGGCCAGCTGGTTCGCGACGCAGCAGGGCGTCGACATGAAGAAAGTTTCAGTCGTCAACACAGCAACGACGGGCCTTGTCGGCTATGCGCTGGCCAATCGTGCGGAAGGCATCCAGGTCTGGGAGCCTGCGCTCACAACCATCCGCGCGAAAAATCCTGTGATCCGGGACCTGGACCTTCATATTGCCCAGCAATGGACGAAATTCGCCGGCAGCGCGAACGTGCCTTATCTCGGTCTGGCTGCGCATATCGACTGGATTGGGAAAAACCCGGGAACAGTGGGCAAACTCTGGCAAATGCACAAGGAAGCGGCGGACTGGATGCAGGCCAATCCCGAGGCTGCGGCCAGGGTCATCACGCCCAAGGGTGATGCCGAGAGCCTTGCGGGCCTCGTCGCGCTGATCAAGGCGAACGACAGGCTTGGTCTCAACATGAAATGGGCAGGCGATATCGGCAAGGAGATCGAGCAGGTCTATAAAGCTGGCCGTTCCATCGATTTTCTGCCCGGTGATCCAGCATCCTCGACGATCTATTCCGGCAAATAAATGACGGGCGAAAGCGCAACACCGGCGATGGCAGGCAGGGTTGTGCGGCGCGTTCTTACCGTTTTCGCACCCTTTGTCATGTTGGCGGGTATCTGGCATTTCGCTTCAAGGCAATTGCCAGATTATCTGGTGCCGCCGCTTGATCGGGTATTCTGGCGCACGCTTGGCATCATCATCGATTTTTCGCTGTTCAAGGATGTTCTGGCGACGGCAGGGCGCATCATGGCAGGTCTTGCCGGTGCGTTTGTGATCGGCGGAGTGTTTGCCATTCTCATGCACAAGTCGCGCAGGGTCGAAGAGTTTCTGGGGCCGATCCTGAATTTCTTTCAGGGCATACCCGCGTTGAGCTGGGTGGTTTTTGCCATCATCTGGTTCAAGCATATCGAGGCGCGCATTCTTTTCATCATGGTGGTGACGGCGTTGCCGGCCTTTTCGTTTCAAATTCTCAGCGCCCTGCGCGCCATGTCGAAAGACCTTGTGGAAATGGTGCTTTCTTTCCGCCCGACGCGCGCCAAAATGTTCCGCATGCTGGTGTTGCCCTCCATCCTGCCGGAGATTTTGACGTCATGGCGGGTGAATATCGGCAATGCCTCGCGGGTTGTTGTGGTGGCTGAACTGGTCGGCGCGACGGGTGGCGTTGGCTATCGATTGCTTGAACAGCAGCAATTGTTCGATATGGCCGGTGCATTGGCCTGGACGCTGCAACTGGTGTTCTTTGTGCTCATCACGCAGAAAATTCTCAACATGATAGAGGCCTGGGCGTTCAAGTACCGGGCGCAATCGGAGCGCTCGCTGTGAGGGCGGCAGAGATTCATTTCAGCAAGGCCTCAAAATTTTTCGGCGACTTCTGCGCTGTCGAGGAGCTGACACTCGATATCGAAAAAGGCGAAATGGCCGCTGTTCTGGGCAAGACGGGCTGCGGGAAGTCGACCATGTTCAACATGATCGCGGGCTTGCAGGACCCAACCTCTGGCGTAGTGCGGGTGCAAGGCCACGATCCCTTCCGGGAGTTCGACTGGTTCCGCGGCAAGATTGCCATCGTTTTCCAGAACGACCGGCTGCTGCCCTGGCGTACGGCCATTCAGAATGTCGAACTCGGGCTGGAAATGCTGGACCGCCCGGCGGCGGAGCGGCGCGAAAAAGCGATGAGCTGGCTCAGCCGTCTGGGGCTCGCCGGGCATGAGAATGACTATCCCCACGCACTTTCGGGAGGCATGCGCCAGCGTGTTTCCATCGCCCGCGCCTTTGCGACGGACGCCAGTATTCTGCTCTGCGACGAGCCATTTTCTGCGCTGGATGAAATTACCGCCAACCGGCTTCGCGAGGAATTCGCCACTCTGGTGCGTCAAAACAAGAAGGCGGCGGTCTTCATCACCCATTCCATCAACGAGGCTCTGAGCATCGGGCGGCGGGTTATCGTACTCAGGCGTCCCGCGCGGATCGCGCTCGACGAGCGCCTGCCAAATGTTCTGACGCGAGATGACGCCGATGCGCTTCGCCTGCGCATTCAGGCCATCCTGTCGGAATCTGACCGTACGATCATTTCGTAAGCGCATTTCATAAGTGGACCCTTTTTTTCACGGTGCGCAGTGATCCAAAATGCGTTAAAAGGAGCCGATCAGGCAATAGCCGCGCATTTGACGCTGCAAGGGAGAGCACGATGGCAGACGACGTAAAGCTCGCGCAGGCCGAAACCTTCGACGTGGGCGGGGTTGAGATGTTGCGGCCGTTTCAGATTCGCCGCCTCGGTCATTTCGGGCTGGATGTTGATGATGTCGAGGCGTGCCGCGATTTTTACGAACGCATGATGGGCTTGCGCGTCGCCGATCCGCTGGATCTGGGCGGGCGCATCCCCGAAGACGAAAAAGGCAAATATGGGCCGACTGTTGGCTATTTCATGCGTCATGGCACCGACCATCATTCCTTCGTGATTTTTCCGCGCCGGGTGCGCCGCCGCCTGCTGCCGCATGTGACGGGCGATATCACCGTCAACCAGATCACGTGGCAGGTCTCAAGCCTGCGCGAAGTTGTGGGCGGAAATACCTGGCTCAAGGATATTCTGCGCGTGGTGCGCACAGGCCGCGATGCACCGGGCTCCAATTGGCATTTCTATCCGCTGGATCCCTTTGGCCACACCAACGAACTCTATTACGGCATTGAGCAGATCGGCTGGGACGGCCTGTCCAAGCCGATGAAGATTCACCGCAAGCATTATGCCGAGCCGCCAGAACTGCCACACCGCTCCGAATTGGCGGAAGTGGAAGAAGGTATGGCCGCAGGCATTGATATCCGCACAGGTGTCAGGCCTGTCGAGCGGTTGGAAGAGACGCATGATGTGGGTGGCATCCTCATGGGCCGCCCGTTCAAGGTGGTGAAGATTGGGCCCGTCCGGCTGTTTGTTCCCGACATGAATGAAGCGATTGCTTTCTATCGCGACAAACTCGGGCTGACGATTACAGAGACGATCAACTACAAGGGTCATACCTGCACGTTCCTGCGTGCAAACACCGAGCATCATTCGCTGGCGCTTTATCCCAGGGCGTTGCGCGCTGAACTTGGGCTGTCCGAACATACAAGCCTGATGTCCATCGGCATGCAGGTCGGCGAGTATTCGCAATTGATCAACGGCCTCGATTTCCTGCGGGAACATGGCCAAAAAATCGTGACCTTGCCGCAGGAGCTTTTTCCCGGCATGGAACACAACGCTTTCGTCGTCGATCCCGATGGACATCTGGTGCAGCTCTATTTCGCGATGGAGCAGATTGGCTGGGATGGAAAGCCCTGTCCGGCCGCCCAGCGCCCGAAAATCGACAATGAAAACATGCCCGGCAAGGTTGCAGCAACGGCTAGTTCGTTTGCTGGCGAAGTCTTTCTGGGGCCGTGGAACTGAATTGCGGATTCAACGCTGAAAACGAAGGGAATATCACGTGAAGTTTCTGACATACAAAGCCGGCAAGTCGTTCAAGGTCGGTGTGCTCGATGGCGACAAGGTGCTTGATTTGAGCAAGGCCGCCGAAAAGTTTGGCAAGTCGATCCCAGGCACGATGCGTGAAATCGTGGCCTCCGGCAACAAGGCCGTGGCGGCCGCCAAGGCCGTTCTCAGGGCTGCCCAGAAGGAGCCCAAGGGACTCTATACGGATCTGGCGAAAGTGAAGATTGCAGCGCCGCTACAGGATATTCGCAAGAACGTGTTCTGCGTCGGGCGCAATTACAAGGCTCATATTGAGGAAATGGCCCACGCCATGAAGCGTGAAGTCAATTATCCCAAAGTGCCGGAATTCTTCACCAAGCCGCCGACGACCGTCATCGGCCATGAGGATGATGTGATGCGGCATGCCGCACATACGCAAAAGCTCGACTACGAAGTTGAACTGGCTGTGATCATCGGCAAGGGCGGCACCAATATTTCTGCTGACAAGGCGCTCGATCACATTTTCGGCTACACTGTCGTCAACGACGTGACAGCGCGCGATGCGCAATCGGCTCACGGCCAGTTTTTCAAGGGCAAGAGCTTTGACACCTTCTGCCCGATTGGCCCTTATATTGTCACCAAGGACGAGTTTGGCGCGCCTGACGGGCATCGCCTGACGCTCAAGGTCAATGGCAAAATACGCCAAGATTCCAGTACGTCTGATCTTTATCACAACGTGCCCAAGATCATCGAAGCACTGTCCTGGGCGCTGACGCTGGAGCCGGGCGACATCATTGCAACCGGCACGCCGTCGGGCGTTGCGGCTGGCATGAACCCGCCAGCCTTTGTGCAGACGGGCGACGTGATGGAAGCAGAGGTCGATGGTATCGGCATCCTGCGCAACAAGGTGGTGGCGTAAACGCTGGTCATCCCGGAAAATCGCGAAGCGATTTATCCGGGACCGTGCGGTACATCTCCCGATAACAAGACGGTCCCGGATCGCCTTCGGCGTCCGGGATCACCCATACGAAGTGAATACGGTCCCGGAGTCGCCTGGCGTTTTTCGGGGATCATACAGTCCTTGCAACAGGGAGGCGGCGTAGCCGCAGGCACACATGACCCAAGCTTATCCTGCAATTGACATGCACTCGCACTGGATGCCTGAGAAGCTCGTTGACGCCCTGCGCCAGCGTGCGCAGCCGCCGCACATCCAGCGCAAGGAAGACGGGCACGAATATCTGATCTCCTCATTCACGCCGACGCGTATGCCCGGACGCGAGGATATTGAAGTGCGTGTCGCTTCCATGGATCGCAACAACGTGCATGGCGCGGTGCTCTCGCTTACTGGGGTCTATGGGATCGAACGCTTGCCGATTGAAGATTCGCTGCCGCTCTGCCGCATTTATAACGACGCGGCCTCCGAGGCTTGCGCGCGCTATCCGGGCCGGTTGCATGCGTTTGCGGCGCTGCCGTGCTCGGACATGAAAGCCATGGTCGAGGAATTCAATCGCGTCATGAAGCTGCCCGGCATTGTCGGCGGCCTGCTGCAGGGCGATGGTTTCCTGTCCAAAAAGCGTGCGGAAATGTATTGCCCGCTGTTTGAAGCGGCCAACAAGGTCAACGCTGTTTTCCTTGTCCACTACGGCAAGATCGCCAATGATCCCGATGCGCCCAAGGTGGATAATTCAGACAATGCGCATTCGCGCATTGGCACGCTCGACATGCAGGCGCGCATTTCATCGAACATGCTCACCTTCTGCATGACGGATTTCCTGGTGGATTTCCCGAATGTGACTGTCATGTCGCATAATCTTGGTGGCAACATTCCCTTCGAGATCGAGCGCCTTGATCACCGCTCGCTGATCGACCGGCCGAACGACGAGCTGCCGTCGAAAAAAATCCGTGACGCGCGTGTCATCGTCGATTGCAATTCACTCGGCGCCAAGAGCATTGAGCTTGCTTATGACGCCTATGGACCGGGCCGTATCGTCTATGGTTCTGACGGCACGGACTTCGGCATGGACTGGACCAACAAGGCGATCAACGCTGCCCGCATTCCCGAAGAGGAAAAGCAGGCCATTCTGGGCGGCACAGCAGCGCGTACCTTGGCGCGGGCCGGTGTGCAATTGCAGCAGGCGGCGGAGTAGGGGGCTTGTGAAGGGCTCTCCCTGACGCTTGTCGGCGGGGAGAGTTGGCTCCAGTTCAACTGGCTTTTCGTAATTTAAGTGTTTGCGTTGCAGTCAGTCTGATTCAGCGCACGCTGGCAGTGAACCAACCCAGGTGCCGGCATCTGCCGCTACGCCGGAGGTATCAAAGGTGACGGAAACACATCCAGCCCGGCCTTCCGCAGCAACGCGTACAGGCAGGCGGGAAACATCGAACATCCGCCATAAATCGCTCAGACGGGCATAAAGCGGCAGATTGTGAAGCGAGCGCACAAAGCGCCGCCGTATATCGTCTTCCGGCACATCGTGCCCGCCCTCGCTGACACGGCGGGCGACTCGTGAAAGGCAAACTTCCACAGCAGGCGGACAAAAATAAAGCAGAATGATCTTGAAGCCAGCCTCGCGCGCCGAATGCAACGTACGCAAATGGGTCTTTCCTGCCAGTGTTGTCTCAAGTGTAAATATCTTGCGTTGCACGATCAGATTTCGCGTCATTTCAAGCGCTACGCGCGCAGCCCTCTGACGCGCAGCCGCTGGCCTCAATGGAGACAGGCCGCGTGCGATTTCGTCAAGATTTACAAATTCGGCAGACCCGGCAAGCCTTTCAATCGTGCTGAATACATAAGTCGTCTTGCCCGCGCCGTTCGGTCCGGCGACGACGAAGAGCTTGGGATGACCTTGAAACAATTCCATAACTGATACAAAGCACAGATAGCTGATTGTCTCAATGCTACCATCTCCTACATCCTGAACACCCCAAATTTCGTTTCCTCCACCGGGCCATTCCGCGTCGCTGCGAAGGCGAGTGCGAGCACGCGACGGGTCTCCGATGGCAGGATGATGCCATCATCCCATAGCCGCGCGGTCGCATAATAAGGCGAGCCCTCTTCCTCATACTTCGCACGGATTGGAGCCTTGAACGCCTCTTCTTCGTCTTTGCTCCACGCCTTGCCGTCACGTTCAAGGCCATCGCGGCGCACCGTAGCAAGGACGCTGGCGGCTTGTTCGCCGCCCATCACCGATATGCGTGCATTGGGCCATGTGAATAAAAAGCGCGGATCATAGGCACGCCCGCACATGCCGTAATTGCCTGCACCAAAAGAGCCGCCTGTGATCAGGGTGACCTTCGGCACGCGCGCGCAGGCGACGGCTGTCACAAGTTTCGCGCCATCCTTGGCGATGCCTCCTGTCTCATAATCGCGGCCGACCATGAAGCCGGAAATGTTTTGCAGGAACAATAGCGGAGTCTGGCGCTGGCAGCACAGTTCGATGAAGTGCGCGCCTTTCAATGCGCTTTGAGAAAACAATATGCCGTTGTTGGCCAGAATGCCCACACGCATGCCATTGATGCGCGCAAAGCCCGTCACCAGTGTTTCGCCGTAGCGGGCCTTGAATTCATCAAACTGCGAGCCGTCAACGAGCCGCGCGATCACTTCGCGGATGTCGTATTGCGTTTTCAGATCCGTAGGGACGATGGCGTCGAGATCGCCGGCGTCCAGCAGGGGCTCGCAAGACTGGCCGATCACGCTGCCATCATGGCGTCTTGGGCCGAGATTGGCGACGATGCGCCGGGCCAGCAGCAACGCGTGTTCGTCATTTTCGGCCATGTGGTCGGCCACGCCAGACAACCTCGTGTGAACGTCAGCCCCGCCAAGCTCTTCCGCGCTGACGATCTCCCCAGTCGCAGCCTTCACAAGCGGCGGGCCGGCAAGAAAGATCGTCCCTTGTCCTTTCACGATAATGGTTTCGTCCGACATGGCCGGCACATAGGCGCCGCCCGCCGTGCAGGAACCCATGACGACGGCGATCTGTGCGATGCCGCGCGCCGACATATTCGCCTGATTGAAAAAGATGCGGCCAAAGTGATCGCGATCAGGAAAAACCTCGGTCTGATGGGGCAGGTTGGCGCCGCCGGAATCGACCAGATAGATGCAGGGCAAGGCATTCTGCATCGCGATTTCCTGCGCGCGCAGATGTTTTTTCACCGTCATCGGATAATAGGTGCCGCCCTTGATGGTTGAATCATTGGCGAGGATCATGACTTCGCGGCCTTCAACCCGGCCGATACCCGTTATCAACCCTGCACCATGAATGTCTTCGCCATACATGCTGAAGGCTGCAAGTGAAGCCAGCTCGAGAAACGGCGAACCGGGATCAATGAGCTTCATCACGCGATCCCGCGGCAGCAATTTGCCCCGCGAAATATGACGTGTGCGTGAATGTTCATTGCCACCCAGCGCCGCCGCCTCACGCCGCGCGCGCAATTCAAGCGACAGGGATTGCCAGCGGTCCGCGTTGTCCTGCGCAAAGGATGAAGACAGGTCGGCTGATGAAGTGAGGATGGACAAAAGCGGCTCCAGGCCAGAGTTTTTGGTGGTTCTCAAATCGCATCATAGGCCGGGTTTCGGTATTTCTCTTTGGCCGCATCCGCATGCCAGGCAACCCATGCCGGTAGTGCGCGTATGGCTCCCATATAGGCGCGCGTTTCCTTCTTCACCTTCACGTCATAGACATGCAGGCGGTTGACCACCGGCGCAAACATCGCGTCGGCAGCACTGAACTTGCCAAACAGGAACGGCCCGTCCTTGCCAAATCGCTTGCGCGTGTCGGCCCATAGCGCCTCGAGGCGAGCAACATCATGCGCCGCAGCTTCGGTCAATTCGCGCGCGCGCACGTCCCGAATGAAATTGGTGGGGCAATGCTGCCGCAAGCCCTGAAATCCCGCATGCATCTCGCTGGCAATCGCACGGGCGTGGGCGCGCGCCGCCTTGTTCTTGGGCCATATATTCTTTGCAGGATATTTTTCGTGCAGATATTCCATGATGGCGAGGGTTTCCCAAACCTGGATTTCCCCATCGTAAAGCACGGGAACCTTGCCAGTGGGCGAATGCTTGCGCATCGCCTTCTTGCCCTTGTCGTCATACATGTTGATCAGCACTTCCTCGAACGGGATATGCAAGTGCGCCGCTAATATCCATGGCCGCAATGACCATGAGGAATAAGACTTGTTGCCGATGACAAGCTTGATGGGCATGGGAATTTCCTGAAACTGTGAGTCGGACGATTTTCGCGGCTCGCCCGCACTCTGGCAAGCGCGCCTTTGCAACAAGGCGACTTTAGAACAAAACCGACCCCGCGTTCGCGGCTTGCGTGGCAAAAAAATGCAGCGCAGAATGGGGTAGAACGCGCCATGCAGAGCGCCGGAAAAGGAGAGGAATCCATGTCGCTGGCCAATGCTGAAGCCCGGCCTAAGGATCTGTCGATGCAGCCGAACATACCTGCCGTGCAGAACCCCGACAATGTGCACGACTTCGTTCACACCGGCGCCAACACGCTCGCTGGTCGTTATTTGCGGCGTTTCTGGCAGCCGGTCTATCAGGCCGCTGACCTGAAAATTGGCTGGAGCGTCCCGGTCAACATGATGGGTGAAAATCTCACGCTGTTTCGGGGCGCCAGTGGAAAGTTCTATCTGGTGGGCAATCGCTGCGCCCATCGCGGCACGCAATTGTCGACAGGCATGGTCGACGGCGAGGGGCTTCGTTGCGCCTATCATGGCTGGAAATATGACGCGACAGGAACCTGCGTCGACCAACCCTCAGAACCCAGGCCCTTTGACCGGCCCTTGAAGATTGCCGGTTATCCCTGCCGCGAATATCTTGGACTTGTCTTCACGTATATGGGCGAAGGTGAACCGCCCGAAATGCCGTATTTTCCGCATTTCGATGGCGAAGGCCTCGTTGTTTCGCATCGCATCGTCTGGCCGTTCAGCTATTTCCAGCATTTGGAAAACGCCATTGATGAAGCGCATATCGGCTTTCTTCATGCCGTATCGCCCTATCAGGGCGGCATCAATAATGAGGTGCCGCGCATATCGACCGAAGAATCGGAATTCGGCCTTGTGCAATATGGTTCGCGTTCCAATGGCGTGAAGCGCGCCACAAACTACTTCATGCCCAATCTTACCAGCTGGGCGCAGCCACCAGGATTTCCGGCCGAAACCGACTGGCGCGACATGCTTGGCTGGCGCGTGCCCGATGGCGATCACAGTCACGTCACCTACACAGTTACGCATGCGCATCTGACGCTCGAGCATCACGAGGCCTTCCATGCTCACCGGCAGAAGGAATGGGAAGACCTGGCCAAAATGACCCCCGTGGAAGAAATCGCCGACGATGTCCTCTCAGGCCGAATGCGCTTTAACGACATTCCCTATCGCGGATCGGGCGCGGACATGACCAGGATTCAGGATCGGATCATCATGATGGGGCAAGGCTCCATCGTCGCGCGGGAACATGAAAATCTCGGTGAGGCCGATATTGCCATCAAACTGTTGCGTCAAATCTGGTCGCGCGAGCTGACAGCGCTACGCGATGGCAAGCCGCTGAAAAATTGGGCCCGCACCATGCCGCCGCCGCGCTCGGGTCTTTAGAAACAGTTGCCGCACAAAGCCTTGTGTAATCGCCGGGAGGTTCGCATGTCCATTCGCCGAATGCTGCGCCAGAGCTCAGTTCTTATCATCGCTGCATTGTCTGTGTGGGCCATGCTGACGCCAGCGTCCGCAAGCGAGCAGGATTATCCGTCAAAGCCCGTGAGGATGGTGATTTCGTCCACGCCGGCCTCCGGGCTCGATCTTCACGCGCGCCTGATGGCGGACGGTCTGGCGGCGCTGTGGAAGCAATCGGTGCTGATGGAATACAAGCCCGGCGGGGCCATGGCGATTGGCGCGTCCTATGTGGCCAAATCCCCGCCTGATGGCTACACGCTTTATTTCTCCATCGATGCGCCGTTCGTCATCAATCCGCTGGCTTTCAGTAATCTGCCCTACAAGGTTGCGGATTTCACGCCGATTTCGTTCTGGTCACTCAATCCCTTCGTGCTGGTCGTCAACTCTGATCTGCCGGTCAAGACTGTACCCGAGCTGCTGGCGCATCTGCGCGCCAACCCGGGAAAGCTCAACGCAGCCAGCGCTTCCGCGTTGACGTTGTTGAGCCATGAGTTTTTCCGCGCGCTTGCCAAGGTCGACTACACAACGATCACTTATAAGGGCGGCACAGAATCCATGACCGCGCTGATCTCGGGCGAGACGCAATTTGCCTTCTATGATCTCAGCAATGCACAAGCAGGGATCAAGGCCGGCAAACTACGGGTCATTGCCCAGACGCCCGCGCAAAGGGCGAGCATTCTGGCTGATCTTCCCACCATCTCTGAATCCGGCGTGCCCGGTTTTGAAACGGGAACATGGGGCGCAGTCTTCGCGCCGGCAGGAACGCCTCCGGCAATCATCGCGAAGATCAATGCCGATGTGCGCGCCATCGTGGCCAATCCTGAAATCAATGCCAAGATCAAGGCGCTCGGTGTTGAACCTCATTCCTCTTCGCCGGAGGAACTGGCCAGGTTCATTGAGACCGGTGCAGCGCGCTGGGATCGGCTGATCAAGGAGCGCAACATCAAGCTGTCGCAATAAGCCGCCGCTGGTGGCATTTGCCATTATTTCTGCAAAGGAGCAGACTTGCGGAAATCAAAGGCAACGCGAACGCAAGACAATATCGAAATGGGAGTTCGAATGACGATGGACAGCCCCGTCAACGCCACCATAAAATCCTCGCTCACCAGCCTCCAGAACGCTACTCAACTGGATGCAATTTACCCACCTCTGGATGGGCTTAACCTGACGCCCGGCTGGATCAATCGCGATACGCCCATCCTCACCCACGAGCCGCGCGGCGCGTTTCAACCGGCGCAATGGCGATATTCTGATTGCAAAGTGGCGCTGGATGCAGCGGGACGCCTTATCGGCACGGAATTGGCGGAACGCCGCAACCTCGTTATGCGCAATCCTTCCAATCCCACGGGCATTGCGACCACACGCACGCAGGTCAACGCTTACCAGATGATCCTGCCCGGCGAGAAAGCCCGCTCGCACCGGCATGCTCCCCACGCCTTGCGGGTCATTCTCGATTCAAGAAAAGCCTTCTCGGTCGTGGATGGCGAAAAGACGTTGATGGAATCAGGCGATGTCGTTTTGACACCCGGATGGTCCTGGCATGGTCACGGCCACGATGGCGATGAGCCCGCCTACTGGCTTGACGGGCTTGATGTGCCGCTGACCCAATTGCTCGAACCCATGTTCTTTGAAGAACATCCGGGCGGCTTTGAAAATGTCGATGTGCTGACCGAAGATTCGCCCATGCGTTTCACCTGGTCCAGCATCCAGAAACGTACAGAGAAAGCTGCGGCTGATCCTGAGGGCTATTTCGGCCAGCGCGTGCGTCTGGAAGCGCCAACCATGCCCACCATCGGGATATTTGTTGAGCGGCTGCAGGCCGGCCAGAAAACACGTCGCTACCGGGCCGCGGCCAATCACGTCTTCGTCCCCATGATGGGCACGGGTACGTCCCATATCGGTGGTGAAGTTCACGATTGGGCGCGTGGCGATACGCTGGCGGCTCCGATGTGGAACTGGATCGAACACGAGGCGCATACGGACACAATCCTGTTCACGATGACAGATGAGTTCCTCATGCGTTATGCCCATTATTACAGGTTCGAAGGGGCGAAATAGCTCTGACGGACTGGCGGCGTCCCGGCGGCAACAATGCCAGCCGGGATACCTTGAAGTGATAGCCTTCAGTGCTTCAACCTGTGCGGCACATCGGGGGATGGTGTACAATCATAGGCGATTGTCGTCAGACAGGTCATTGAGAACTGCCCCACTGTGGCGATCACAGCCATAAGCTCTTTCTCGTTGAAGAGCTTCGAGGCGGCCGCATATGTGGCGTCGCTGAGCTTTTTGGTCTTCAGCAATTCATTGGTCAGATCGTAGGACATTTTTTCGCGCGCATCAGAGAGCGCAGGTGTGCCGCCTGCATTGATGGCGTCGATGATCTCCTGGGAAATGCCCATCGCCAGCGCCGCGCGCGTCTGCACCGACCATGGATATTCCGCGCCCCAGAAGCGGATGATCGCCATGATGGACAATTGCCGCTCGCGCTTGCTCGGCCCTGATGCTGACAGCGTGTTGCTGACATTCTGAAGCTCGCGCATCATCTGGGGGTTGCGGATATAGGCCCAGTAAGGTCCGCCAGTCGGCCCGCCTTCTTTGGTTACATCGTCGAAGACCTTGCCCTGTTCGGCGTCCATGTCTGCGCGTTTGAGTATGGCGATACGTGTCATGTGAGGCTCCCTGCGACATTTCTTTCAAAGACGCTCGTCGCGCCTTTATGCCTGTCTATGGGGACATGACCGGCTTTCGCCGTCAAGCTGAACAGCTACCAAAGCATCTGCCTTGCTCATCTTGCTTGGGGGTGACAACGTCGCTGGCTCCATCGTGACTCAAAACTGCAGGCCTCCATGCTTTTGCCACCGATCGACATTGAACCGCCCCGGGTTTACCGGAGGGCAAAACTCTCGGAGAATTGCCCATTATGGAATAGACACAAAAGAAGAAGACCTCGAAGCCGTATTCCCCTGAGTTCCGCGAACGTGCGGTGCGGTTGGCGATGGAACACCGCGATGAGTATCAGAGCGAAGCTGCGGCGCTGACGGCGATTGCAGGTAAATTGGGTTGTTCGCCGGACAG
>CAMDKB010000019.1 GCA_945901195.1 Rhizobium sp. Q54 | reverse complement strand
CACTCGCTCGCAGGCGCCAATGCGTTGGTGGAAATCGTGAAGTGGGATGGCAAAACCGAATTCATGTCCGAAGTGTTCGCGAAAATGGAGCCCAAGGCCAAGCCAGCGCAAGTTGCGCAGGTTCTTGAGCCAGCCAAATAAGCGCGAGCGAGACAGGAAAAGACGATGTCCAAGTGGAATGTAGTTATCGACGTTGCCGAATGCACCAATTGCAATCTCTGCACGCTGGCGACAATGGACGAATATGTCGGCAATGACTGGCCGGGCTATTCAGCGCCCATGCAGAAGCACGGGCATAAATGGATCAACATATTGCAGAAGGAGAGGGGGCAATCGCCCTACCTCGACATCGCCTATGTGCCGACAGTCTGCAATCATTGCGATGATGCGCCGTGCATGAAAGCTGATACGAGCGGCGCGATCAAGAAACGCGACGATGGCATCGTGATGATTGATCCGGTGAAAGGCAAGGGGCAGAAGCAGCTTGTGGATGCCTGTCCTTACGGACATATCTGGTGGAATGAAGAGCTGCAGGTGCCCCAGCACTGGAATTTTGACGCGCATCTCATTGATGGCGGCTGGGGCAAGACGCGCGCATCGCAGGTCTGCCCGACCGGCGCTTTCCAGACTGTGAAGTGCGACGACGCTGCGATGGCGCAGCGCGTGCGCGAAGAAAAGCTGGAAGTCATGAAGCCGGAGCTGAACGCCAAGCCTCGCGTTTACTACAAGAACCTCTGGCGTTATTCGACCGCGTTTATCGCGGGAACCTTGTCGTTTGAAGCCAGTGGTCGTGTCGAATGCCTGGAAGGGGCGAGCCTTCGCCTGGTCAAGGATGGCAAGGCGATCGCGGAATTGAAGAGCGACAATTATGGCGACTTCAAATTCGACCGTTTGCCGGAAAATTCCGGGGTCTATTCGCTGGAAATTGAATCTGCCGGCAGGACCAGGAAAACTGTTCCGGTGGAGTTAAAGGACAGCCTGAGTTTGGGCGAAATCAGGGTTTAGGGTAGCGGTTGCCCCCGTCCACGCCGCCCGATAATATCATTACAACACCTTTCGCATCCCAGGAGCAGGCCATGTCCGTCGCTTTCGCAGACACCCCCAGCAAAGACCGCCAGAAATTTTATGACAAGATCGCACCGCAGAATCTCGCTCCCCTCTGGGAAGCGCTGAAAGGGCTTGTGCCGCCCGAGCCCAAGAGCAAGTTTGTGCCGCATCAGTGGAAATTTGGCCCCACGCGCGAATTGCTGATGGAAGCCGGTGGCCTGCTCACGGCTGAAGAAGCCGAGCGCCGCGTTCTCGTGTTCGAAAACCCCGGCATGCCCGGCGGCTCGCGTATCACCGCCACCATGTATTCGGGCATGCAGCTCATCCTGCCCGGCGAAATTGCTGCAGCGCACAGGCATACAGCTTCCGCGCTGCGCTTCGTGCTGGAAGGCAGCATGGGCTACACAGCCGTCGCTGGCGAGCGCACGTCCATGAATCGTGGCGATTTTGTCATCACGCCGAACTGGGCCTGGCATGACCACGGGCAAAATCAGGACAAGCCCGTGATCTGGGTCGATGGGCTTGATCTGCACATCATCAATTTCTTCGAGACTGCCTTCAGCGAGCATTCCAACGACAAGATGCAGATGGTCCAGAAGAAGGAAGGCGAAAGCGACGCGCGCTGGGCCTCCAACATGGCGCCGTTCGATGCACAATCACCATTCGGCGCGACCACGCCGATCTTCAATTACAAATATTCGATCGCACGCCCTGCCTTGATGACGGTGGCTGGCGCCGACAAGCCGGACGCTCATCGTGGTCACGCCCTGCGCTACACCAATCCGCTGACAGGCGGCTGGCCAATGCCACTGATTGCGGCCTGGCTGACGCATCTTCCCAAAGGTTTTGAAACCAAGGAAATGCGTTGCACCGACGGCCAGACGATGATCGTCGTGGAAGGGGAAGTCGAGATCGAGGCTGGCGGCAAGACATTCACCTGCGGTGAAAGCGATGTCGTGGGCATCCCAAGCTGGCATTGGCGGCGGATGCGGGCATCGAAGGATGCAATCATATTCACATTCTCCGACCGCAGTGCGCAGGAGAAGCTTGCGATCTATCGCGAGGAACGCCGGTAAAATATTCTGGCCGTTCCGGACGCAAGCCCGTTGGACTATCATCCCGGAAGCGGCGCCCCCGCTCTCCGGGATCGCTTTTTTCCAGCGCTGTTACTAGACTGCCCCAGCTCTGGTTGCGCTTTGGCCGAGAAGACAGTGGCGGAACGCCCGGGAGGAAATATGAAAATCACGGGATTTGAAATTCTCCACGCGGATGCGGGCTGGGATACATATTCCTTTCTCAAGATCATCACGGATGAAGGCCTTGTTGGCTGGGGCGAATATAATGAGGCGCGCGGGCGAAAGGGACTGACAGCCATTGTCACCACCTTGTGCGAAAGTCTGAAAGGGCAGGACGCACGCAATGTGTCGGCTATTGAAGCTCAGCTTGTAGCGCACGCGAGGCCTGTGGCTGGCGGCATCATGAGCCATGCGCTGGCTCCCGTCGTTAATGCCTGTCTTGATATCAAGGCGCGAGCCCTCAACATTCCTGTGTATGAATTGCTAGGTGGCGCCTTGCGTACGCGCCTGCATTGCTATTGGTCGCGCTGCGGCGTGGTGCGTGCACGCAACGCTGACATGTTCGATAACAAGCTGATCGATGCGCCTGCCGTGCGTTCCCTCGCGGATTTGCGAAGCGCCGCGAAGGAAGCAAAACAGCGCGGTTTCCGTGCGTTGAAAACAAATCTTCTGTTGTTCGATGACAAGGGCGGACGCATGTATGCGCCAGGGTCGGCGCGTGGCGGCGATGGACAACCGGAACTGAATGTGGAGCCACATCTCATCAACGCAGCGCGTGCGCAGATGGCCGCGCTGCGCGAAGGCGGTGGTTCGGATATGGGCCTGATGATTGATCTCAATTTCAATTACAAGGCAGAAGGCTACAAGCGTTTTGCGCGAGCACTCGAGGAGTACGATCTCACCTGGCTCGAATTCGATATGTATGAGCCCGGCGCGCTCGCGGCTATCCGGCAATCAACATCGATCCCCATTGCATCGCTTGAAGCTGTTCTGGGAAGACGGGCGCTAAAGCCATACCTTGAAGCGAATGCCGCCGATGTCGCCATCATTGACGTGCAATATAACGGAATGCCGGAAAGCCTGCGCATGGCAGCGATGTGCGAAACCTATGAAGTCAATGTCGCATCCCATAATTTCAATGGGCCGCTGTCCACTTTGATCGCAGCGCATTTCTGCGCCGCCATACCGAACTTCCGCATCTTTGAACTCGATGTCGATGAAGTGCCTTGGCGCAATGAAATGTTGACTGTGCCCTATGTTATAGACAAGGGCGATCTCATTCTTCCAGCAGGACCCGGCTGGGGCAGCGCCATCAATGAAGACGCGGTGCGCGCTCATCCCGCCAAAGTATAAGTGAATGGAGGCGATCATGAAGAGCAATGGCATTTCGCGGCGTCTATTCGTTGCAGGCGGTGTGGCTGTACCCGCGATGTTTACATCGCGCGTATTTGCGCAAGACGATGGACTTGTCGCCGCGGCCAGAGCCGAGAAGGAAATCATCTGGTATACGGTGCAGACGATTCCGCAAGTCGTGCGGCCTGTCGTCGCAGCTTTTGAAAAGAAGTATGGCATCAAGGTCAGCTATATCAGGGCCAATGCGTCCGATATCAGCTTGCGCATCATGAACGAAGCCAAGGCCGGTCAGGTCAATTGCGATGTTTTTGATGGAACGACGACGGCTGTGCCGCTCAAGCGCGCGGGGCTGGTGGAAAAATGGCTGCCGGAGGAAACCAAAACCTTTGCGCCTGAGACATTCGACAAGGAGGGTTATTGGGTCGCCAATAATTTCTTCACAAATACGCTGGCGGTTAATACTGATCTTGTGAAGCCTGCCGACGAGCCGAAGAGTTACGAGGATCTTCTCAATCCCAGATGGAAAGGCAAGATGGCGTGGGGGGCAACACCGTCGACATCGGCTGGCCCTGGCTTTGTGGGCCTGATGATCAAACATCTGGGGCGCGACAAGGCGATGGATTTCTTGCGCAAGCTGGCCATGCAGGACATCGCGGGCATGCAGGTTGCCGCACGGCAAGTTCTGGATCGCGTCATCGCGGGCGAATACGCCATCGGTATAAACATGTTCAACCATCATGCCGTGATCAGCGCCAGCAAGGCAGCTCCGGTAAAGTGGCTTGCGGTCTCGCCAGCCATGGTCACGATGAATACATCGTCAGTCATGAAAAACGCGCCGCACCCCAACGCGGCAAAGCTCTTTATGTCCTTTCTGGTTTCCCAGGATGGCCAAAAGATATTTTCTGACGAGGATTACCTGCCTGTGCACCCAAAAGTGCCGGCCAAGGATCCCGCGCTCATCCCGGATGGAACGCGATTTACGGGACTGTTTTTCACGCCCGAAGAGGGTGATGCTGATATGGACGAGTGGCAGAAGATATTCCGTATCACATTCCGTTGACGCGAGAGCGCAGCTATTGCAAAACACCTAAAATAGTGAAGAGGAGAAACGCTCGTGACCGTTGAGAGAGAAGGCTTCCGTTCGCCCGAAACCGTGTTGCGCGCCCGCTCCATAGCCATCGTGGGTGCGTCGGATCGTGCGCGCTGGCCTGCGGATATCTACGGCGGCCTGAAGAAGCACTCATATGCCGGCAATATCTATCTCATCAATCCTCGTCAGGCGGAAGTCTACGGCCAGAAGGCCTATCCGAATTTGCGGGATTTGCCGGAAGCTGTCGACCACGCGATCGTCATTGTTCCCGGCAGCGCAGTGGTGGGAGTGCTTGAGGATGCTGCGGCGCGCGGGATCAAGTCCGCTACGGTTTATGCTGGCGGTGTTGGCGATGGGGAGGGCATTGAGTCCAAAGCGCGCGGCGCGCAGGTCCGCGATCTGGTTGCGCGTACTGGATTGATTGTCGCTGGCCCAAATTGCATGGGCGGGTTCAGCTATCGCGAAAAGCTGTTTGCTTATCCCAATCCGCGCCTCGCAGATATTGCGCCGGGCCATGTCGGCTGTGTGTTTCAATCCGGCGGAACCTTACAATTCTTCATGTCCACCGGCGGTGAACGCGGACTGCGATTCAGTTATGGATTTTCATCCGGCAATGAGCTTGATCTTGATCTTGCCGATTATATCAACTGGATGGTGGACGATCCCGATACAAGGCAAATCGTCGTGTTCATCGAGGGCATTCGCCGCCCACGAGCATTCATGCAGGCGGCAGCGCGTGCACTGGAAGCGGGTAAGCCCATTATAGCCATCAAGACCGGCGCAACAGAAGGATCAGCGCAGGCGGCCGCTTCTCATACGGGCGCTATAGCGGGCGATTTTGCGACCTATCTTGCCATGTGCGAACGCTATGGAATCATCAATTGCGATCAGCTTGATGATCTGGTGGAAGTGACACTGGCATTCCAGTGTGGCCGCGTCCCCAAAGGGCCGAAGATTGGTTGGGTGACAACATCAGGCGGCACGGTCGATCTGCTTTACGATTGCGCGGCGAAAGAGAACGCGCCGTTCGCAACATTTTCTCCCGAAACATTGGAAGCCATGAAGCCCTATATGCAGGAGGGCATACATCCCAAAAACCCACTGGATTCAGGCATTCCCTCAACATTGGGTAAAGCGGCTGAGCTTTGCGAAGTCGCTTTGCGCGATGCGGATGTGGACATCCTTGCATGGGCCAATCAATTGCCGGGCAAGAAGGCTGCATGGAATGGCCTTGAAGCTTTGCGCGCGATGAGAGACGCCACAGACAAGCCAGTCATCGGTTTTGCGCGCATGGCATATCAGATGGGGCCAGACTCAATCGAGGTGCAGGATTCTGTTGCCTTTCCGTTTCTGCAAGGACTGCCGGCAACATGCCGCGCGTTGAATGCGCTTTGGTTCCATGCTCAACGATCAGGCAGAAAGCCTGCAATGGCCGGCGCTGTGGCTTCATCGTCGTTGAACGCTGGAAATCTTGACGCCATATTGAAAACATACGGTATCGCGGGGCCGAAGAGTGCGCTGTCAGTAACGCCCGCCGAGGCTGCAAAAGCTGCGGCTGCGATTGGTTATCCTGTCGTTTTGAAAATCAGCTCGCGCGATATTTTGCACAAGACAGAGGCTGGCGGCGTGATCCTGGATCTGCGCACTGGCGCTGCCGTTGAAGAGGCGGCAAACAAACTGCTGACATCCGCGAAGGCGGCTTATCCCAATGCGGTAATTGATGGCTTCCTCGTGCAGGAAATGGTGTTTGGTGTAGAGGCGATTGTCGGGGCGCGGGATGATGATCTCTATGGACCGGTGCTTCTGGCAGGTTCCGGCGGCATATTGGTTGAATTGCTGAAGGATGCCCGACTGAAACTACTGCCCGCAGACGGCGCTGAAATCACTGGCATGATCGATGGATTGAAACTTGAGAAATTGCTGGCTGGATATCGTGGCAAGCCTGCAGTGGACAGGGCAGCGCTTGAAAAAGCCATATCAGCCGTGGCGCAATTCTTTCTCGATCATCGAGCCGTTGTCGCCGACATCGAGATCAATCCGCTGATCGTGCGCCCCGCAGGGCAGGGCGTTTGTGCTGTCGATGTCAGGGTGATCTGGAAATGATGCAGCCGGGATCACAATGATTGAAGAGGCAATCATTGTGCGGCCTGGTATAGGCAGCAGAAAGACACACGTTGTTTTTGCAGAGGTGATAACGTCTGCCTGCTGCCCTGTTTTCAACTATTGCCTGGCATCAAGGTCGTGCAGCCGCCATCAACAAAGAGCTGCGCGCCAACGATGAATTCGGAATCGTCGGAGACCAGGAACAAGACCGCCTTGGCAAGGTCAATCGGAAGGCCAGGCCGTCCGGCGAGATTGACGACGGGGCGTGTCGGGTCGAATTCATCCTTGCCGACTGGAGAGCCTATCTTGTTGGGGACCACGGCATTGACGCGGATGTTGTGCGGCGCAAGCTGGATTGCGAGGCTCTTGGTGAGGTTGACGACGCCGCCTTTTGCCGCGGTGTAGGCCACTGCGCGATCACGGCCGTAATAGCCTGATGTCGAGGAGACGTTGACGATGGCGCCCTTCACCTTCTTGTCAATCATCGCTTTTGCTGCGTGTTTGCTGAACAGGAAGGGTGACGTGAGCGTGACGGCCAGTACGCGATTCCATTCCTCGGTGGTGATGTCAAACATCGTCTTGTTGTCGGAGATTGCGGCATTGTTGACCAGAATGTCCGCCTTGCCGAATTCGGCGTTGACGTCGGCAACGCATTTAATGATGTCGTCTTCCTTGCCCACGTCGCACACAAAGCCTTTGGCCTTGCCGCCAGACTTTACGATGTCCGCCGCCACCTTGTCGCCGCGGGCCTTGTCGAGATCAACCACGGCGATAGCCGCGCCTTCCGACGCCAGCAATTTGCAGACTTCTTCGCCGATGTTGCGACCTGCGCCTGTGACGATGGCGACGCGATTTGCAAGTTTCATGCTTTCCTCCTGTGTTTATTGTTGCCGGGCTACGCGCGCAGTCCGGGTTGCGGCTTCATCGATTTGCCAGTTCTCGCCGTGGCGGATAATGCGCACGCCGTATTGGTTGAGTGCATGTTCCGGGGTTACATAGCCTTCGATCACGTCTTGCAAAACCCTGTTCGGGTCGCGTGAAAAGGCATTGCCGAGCCCGCCGCCGCCGGGTGTCAGCAGGCGAAAGCTGTCTTTTGACTTGAGGGGATAGTCAGCATAGCGCGTGGGCAAACGTTTTTCGTCTTCACGCCCTGGATTGATGAGGATGTTGCCGGTTGCGCCCTCGCTACCACCCGAAACGCCCCTGGGCGCGATGACATGTTTGGTGGAGCGGATGGAAAAGCGGGCGTCTTCAAGATTTATATATTCGCGTCTTATGCCGAGGCCGCCGCGAAATTGTCCCGCGCCGCCACTATCGGGAATCAGTTCGAAACGTTGAACGCGTGTTGGAAATTCGCTTTCAAGAATTTCGACGGGCGCAATCTTTGCATTGGATTGATTGACTGACGTGCCTGATGCGCCGTCCTTTGTTGTGCGGGCGCCTGCGCCGCCGCCGAGAATTTCGTATTGCACATAACCCTTGCCTGTATATGTCGAGCGTCCACCAATGATAATGGAGCGGCTGCCGCATCCATCGGCGCGCGCCATCTTCGGCACGACATTAGTCAGAGCGGCGAACAGACATTCGACCAGCGCATGGACAGTGGGGTTATAGGTGTTGAGCGGAGCAGGATGGTGTGGATTCATCATGCTGCCTTCACGTGCAACAATTTCAAATGCGTCGAAGAGGCCGCTGTTGATGAATGTATGAGGATCGGTAAGGGCGATCAGGCAATAGGCGCAGGCGCCGCGGACGACGGGGGGACGAATGTTGGCAGGGCCGCGCGTTTGATCAGCCGATCCGGAGAAATCAAAGCGGAGCTTGTCGCCATATTTTTCCACGCGCACGTGTATGCGAACAGGTTTGTTGAGTTCGACACCGTCGTCATCGACGAAACGCTCGGCTTCGAAAACGCCATCGTTCCATTCGCTGATCGCCGCGCGCATGCGCGTTGTCGCCAGTTCCAGCAATTTGTCGAATGCGTTCTGGGCGCGGGTCTTGCCGAATTTTTCCAGCAGTTCAAGCAGTCTCTTTTCACCAAGCCGGGCTGATCCCAGCTGACCGCGCATGTCGCCGAGCACCAGCTCCGGTGTGCGCGAATTGGCGGCGATGATGCGCTCTATATCCGTGTTGCGTTGGTAGCCGCGCTGATAACGCACAGCGGGCAGATGCAGGCCTTCGTTGTAGATTTCGCGCGCCTGCCCCGAGCAAGAGCCTGGCACGGGTCCGCCGATATCGCTCTTGTGCGCAATCGATGCACAGAAGGCGATGATCTCGCCGGCGTGGAAGGCAGGGGTGATGATGCACATATCCGGTGCATGAGGGGAGCCGCCCTCGTAGGGATGATTGATGAGAAAGGCATCGCCTTCAACGATGTCGCCCGAATATTCGCGAATGACAGCATCGCAACAGGCGGGAAAAGAGCCGATATGCAGGGGCAGAACGACATGCTGGGCGATGACTTGCCCCCTGGCGTTCATGATGCAGCAAGATGCATCCTGAGATTCACGTATGATGGTTGAATAGCCCGTACGGAACAGCGAATTCTGCATTTCCAGCACGATGCCTTCAAGGCTCGCCCGGATGATTTCGATGTCGACGGCGCTGAGAGGCTTGTCCTGATGTGCAACCATCCTAGAGGCTCCCGGTGTCGATGATGAGATTGCGGTATTCATCCACGCGCGCATGCTGACCGGGGAAGATGACCGTTGTGCAATCGAGCTGGTCGATGATGGCGGGGCCTTCAAGTTCCATGCCGACATCAAGGCCCTCGCGCTGGTAGACGGGGCATTCCACAGTCTCTCCGTCAAAGCAGGCTTTGCGGATTTCGCGCTGTGCAGAGGCAAGCGACACGCCCGTTCTCTCGTATGTGCGAATAGGAATTGGCGGCACAAGACCGATGCCGCGCAATCGCCATGAGATGATCTCGACGGGCTCATTAGGCGCGGTGTGGCCGAACATGTCTTTGTGAGTCTCGTCGAATTTCGTGCGCAGCTTTGCAATATCGCCTGCCTGCATGGGATAAGGGCAGGGCATTGTGATTTCATAGCCTTGTCCGGCATATCGCATGTCGAGCGAATGTTCCATGCGGGTTGCATCGGCGGCAAAGCCTTCGGTCGTTAGTTCAGCGCGCGCGGTGTGTTCCAGTTCTGCGAAAACGGCGTTGATTGAGGCTTCATCGGTTCGGGCCAATTGCGTCATACGCGAGCGGATATAATCGTGTTTCACATCGGACATTACGAGGCCCATGGCCGAGTAAACGCCGGGATGAAGCGGCACGATAACACCGGTCATGCCGAGTTCGCGCGCCATCCTGCCGGCATGGAGCGGGCCTGCGCCGCCGAACGCCAGCAGCATGAACTCGCTGAGGTCATGCCCGCGCATTGTGGATATGGCCTTGATGGCTTCCTGCATCTTGACGTTGATGATGCGCACGATGCCTTCGGCTGCTTCCTGCGCGGAGAGACCGAGCGGGATCGCGATATTTTCGTTCACGGCGCGATAGGCGGCTGCCGGATCGAGCTGCATTGCGCCACCCAGGAAATTGCCGGGGCTGAGATAACCCAGCGTGAGATTGCAATCTGTAATCGTGGGTTGTTCGCCGCCGCGCATATAGCACGCGGGGCCGGGTACGGCGCCTGCGCTATGCGGGCCGACTTCGAGTTGGCCGAAGCGATCAACATGAGCCAGCGTGCCGCCGCCTGCGCTGACTGTGTTGATCTCAATCATTGGCAGGGCAATATCGCGTCCCTCGATCTTGCCCCGGCTTGCGATGGAGGGTTCGCCATTCCTGATCAATGCGACATCGCAGGATGTGCCGCCCATGTCGAAGGTGATGAGGTTCTGATAAGGTGTTGTGCGGCAGGCCTGCATGCTGGCGACGATTCCGCCGGCAGGACCGGAAAGTACAGTCGCCACGGCTTTTTTTGCCGTTGCGGCAAATGTCGACATGCCGCCATTGGATTGCATAATATATTTTTGCTGTGTCGTTATGCCTGCGCCGTTGAGCCGTTCTTCGAGATTGGCGATATAACGCGCCAGAATGGGCTGCAGATAGGCGTTGATGACTGTTGTCGACAGCCGGTAATATTCGCGGATCTGCGGCACGATTTCGCTGGACAAGGAAACGCTGCAGCCGGGCAATTCCTCGTTGATGATTCGGCGGGCTGTTTCCTCATGCTCTGGCGTGAGGAAAGAGAACAGGAAGCAGACAGCGATGGATGCGAGGCCCCGGTCTTTCAAGCCTCGCACGGTTTGCCGCAATTGCTGTTCGTCAATCGGGGTAATGATCGTTCCGTCAAAAGCGACGCGTTCCCGCACTTCGCCCGTCAGGCTTGCAGGGGCGAGCATGGCCGGGCGGTCGTAAAAGATATCGAATATGGATGGACCATGCGGCCGGGATTGCTCGGCCACTTCATAAATGCCACGAAAACCTTCGGTGACCAGAAGTCCCGTGCGCACACCCTTGCCTTCAAGCAGCGCATTGGTGCCAACGGTGGTGCCGTGACAGAAATAGATGATGTCTGTAGGCGCGACGCCCTGTGCAATCAAATGCTCGACGCCGGCAAGAATGGCGCGGGAGGGATCATCCGGGGTCGACGGAAATTTTGCGACAGTGATGGCCTGCGTCTGTTCGTTGACGTAAACGAAGTCCGAAAATGTGCCGCCCGTATCGACTGTTACCCTGTAGCGCGCCATGAGTGTCCCGAGCCTGTGTCGCCGGTGCGATCCGGCATCTCCCCTCCCTGGTGTGCAGCACTTATTGTCAGGTTGGCTGCAGCAATGTGGGGCCTTGTTGGCGGGCAAACTAGCCGGGGGGAGTCGCGTGTCAAGCGGTTTGGCGTCCCGCGCCGCACGGGGCTTGCGCCGAGCGCGCCTGCGCTTCACATATCCGGGTGGGAGATACATGATGCGCCAGTTGCTTGAAGACATGTTCCGCGCGGCGATTGCGGCGGCCGATCCGGCTGTCATCGTACCACGGCATCTTCCCCCACCACCCAGGGGCCGAACGATTGTCATCGGCGCAGGCAAGGCGGCAGCAAGCATGGCGCTGGCAGTGGAGAACAATTGGCCCGGAGATTTGTCTGGCCTTGTCGTCACGCGTTACGGGCACGGCGCGCCTTGCCAGCGGATAGAAGTTGTGGAGGCTTCCCATCCTGTGCCTGATGCTGCAGGGCAGGCCGCAGCCGGGCGCATACTCGATTGTGTTCGGGGACTGACTGAAGATGATCTGGTGATCTGCCTGATTTCCGGTGGCGGGTCGGCCCTGTTGTCATGGCCCGCAGAGGGCCTCAGTCTCGCGGACAAGCAGGCGATCAACAAGGCGCTTTTGCACAGCGGCGCGCCGATCGGCGAAATGAACATTGTGCGCAAGCACCTGTCTGCGATCAAGGGTGGGCGGCTGGCCCTTGCCGCCTTTCCTGCCCGGGTTGTGACCTTGATTATTTCGGATGTGCCAGGCGATGATCCTTCCGTGGTTGCATCCGGGCCTACGGTGGCTGACGCTTCGACGTTTGCGCAGGCGCGCGAAATCCTGCAGCGATACGGGATCACGCAGCCTCACGCGGCCGTTGAATTTCTGGAGCGCGCACAGCAGGAAACGCCCAAGCCGGGTGATCCGCGCCTTGCAAACAATGAAGTGAAAGTCATTGCGACAGCGCGGAACTCTATCGAAGCTGCAGGATTGCTTGCGCAGGCGCGCGGATTTTCACCCATCATTCTGGGTGGTGCAATTGAAGGCGAGGCAAGACAAGTCGGGCGGGATCATGGTGCGCGGGTTCTCGAAATGTTGGGAAGTGGCAGCACGAAGCGAAAGTCGTGTGTCTTGCTCTCGGGCGGGGAGACGACTGTGACGGTTCGCGGGCAAGGCAAAGGAGGCCGAAACGCTGAGTATTTGTTGTCGCTGGCAATCGCGTTGAAGGGTGCACAAGGTGTATTTGCCCTGGCAGGCGACACGGATGGCATTGACGGCAGCGAGAAAAATGCCGGTGCAATCATCGGGCCTGATACAATTGCGCGATCTTTAGTCGCCGGCCTTAATCCGGTTCAGCTCCTGGCTGATAATAATGCCTACACCATATTCGAGAACTTAAATGATCTTGTCTTTACAGGTGCTACACTCACCAACGTCAATGACTTCCGCGCGATTGTTATAAATTGAAATGAATATCAATATTTTATCGCCAGTTTCGCAGCGCCTTGAGGCTTAATCAATTTGTAATGATTAATTTGATTTAATGAATTTTGCGGCAATAGGGTGAGAAATTCTGTGAACAATTTCAGGCATTAATTTCGCGTTGGGAACGCAAGAGAGCAATATTATGTCTTTTAGATTGACAAAAAATATTCGTCGATTTGTGACCAACGATTCCGGCAATATGGCGATCATGTGCGCTTTTGCTCTAGTGCCCATGGTGGCCGCAGCGGGCGCCGGTCTCGACTACGCACATTCCCTTAAAGTACAAGCGCAACTGCAAGAATCTGTCGACGCTGCGGCGTTGGCTGGCGCCAGCGCTATGCGGAGTAGCGGAAATGTAAGCACCGCGCGAAACATGGTCAACAATTTTCTCGCCAATTTTAAAGGCGGCGATGGAAACCCGCCTGTCGTGACCACTGTGATCGACGCGATTGGCCGGGTCAGCGTTACTGCGAACGTGACGTCCCGACCACTCTGATGCAGGTTATTGGCATAGAAAGTGTCTTGGTCTCCGCTAAAACGGAATCCAGTTTTGGGACCGACACAATCGAAATTGCTATTGCTCTGGACACGACCGGATCCATGGATCCAGGAAACAAGCTCACAGATGCAAAGAAGGCTGCTTCGGACCTTGTCGACACATTGTTTGGTCCATCGGGCGTCAATCCGCGCGTCAAAGTTGGCATCGTACCCTTCCATCATTATGTGAATATTGGCACGGGCTACAAGAATGCGAGCTGGCTGTCGGGTTCAGCGGATGTCACGTATACATATGCTGCCGGTTGCTATGATACTTATCCAAATGCGGTATATGGAACGCCCATTGTCCATTCCTATCTGGATGACGGTGTGCCCAGAACCTGGACTGAACACCTGTTATCAGTTATGGCGCGCCTGTGCCGTCTTGCTGGCCCGCAGGCTCAGGTACAAACTCTTGGGATGGCGTCGTTGGTTCGAGAAACTATCCTGCAGATTTGCAGGCGGACGTTAGCGTGGGAAGCCCGGTTCCCGCAGTTATGGGCACGCCTTATCCAGCTCCATTGCAGCGCCTGTCCAATAATCCTCCGCAGATCAAGGCTCAGATCAATGCTCTCAGTCCCAACGGCGAAACTTTCATCGCACCAGGATTGCTTTGGGGATGGCGTGTCCTTTCGCCCAATCTCCCCTTCGCTGACGGCGCAGCGTATGGTGGCAATGTCAAGAAGATCCTCATTCTCATGACGGATGGCGCGAATACTGTTTCGCCCAATTTCCCTAATCACGACAATTATGGTGCAGTGAAAGCACACGACATGGGCGACGCCACAAGCGCTGATCGTTTGACGGCTGACACGTGTGCCAACATGAAGGCCCCGGCCGTTGGCATTTCGGTCTATACGATTGCATTTCAGGTTACGGATAATGCGATCCGGAATATCCTTCGGGCCTGCGCATCCACGCCTGCGAATTTTTACAACGCGGCTTCCAACGCAGAGATGCTCTCAGCCTTTTCACAAATTGCCGCCAATCTGACGACACTCAGATTGTCCAAATAGGTCCTTGCCGCTCTCTTCCAGTGCTCACGGAGAGGGCGGCAGCACCTATTTTTGCTGCGGGAAGTTCCGCAATTATTTTGCCGCTACAAAACTTTCCAACACCATCTTGCGGCCGGCCTTGTCGAAATCGACCGTAAGCTTGTTGCCGTCTATGCCCGATATTGTGCCCATGCCGAATTTTACATGGAAGACTCGTGCGCCCGTTTTAAAGCCTGAAACGCTGGACGATTTGGCGATCAATTCGCCCTCGATGGTCTTGGGTTTGTAAGGGTTTGCGCCGGCTCTTGAAGGGGCCCCGCCCCATGATGGCTTTTCCTGCGGACTTTCGGAAAATCCTCCACCACCTGATGCCTTGTTCGCCTGTGCGCGCCGCCATCCCGGCGTGTCGTAGGTCGAGCCAAAGGCATCGGCGGAATTGAAACGAGACGATGCATATCCGCCATAGTTCGCATTCACAGCGGCGACGACATCTACGTGATCGGGTGGCAGTTCATCGAGAAATCGCGAGGGTATCGTTGTCTGCCACAGGCCGCGAATGCGGCGGTTGGTGGCAAAATAGAGCTTGGCGCGAAGCCGTGCACGGGTGATGCCCACATAGGCAAGGCGTCGCTCTTCTTCCAGGCCAGCGCGGCCCTGATCATCGAGGGAACGCTGATGAGGAAACAGACCCTCTTCCCAGCCGGGCAGATAGACCGTCTCGAATTCGAGGCCCTTGGCGGCATGCAGGGTCATGATTGAAATGCGCTCGGTGGATTGGCCCGATTCTGCATCCATCACCAGCGAGATGTGTTCGAGAAAGCTTCCCAGATCAGGAAATTCTTCCATCGAGCGCACGAGTTCCTTCAGGTTTTCCAGACGCCCTGCCGCATCAGCAGAACGATCCTTCTGCCACATATCGGTATAGCCGGATTCCTCGAGGATCATCTCAGCCAGTTCGTTGTGAGGCTTGCTGTCCATGAGCGAAGACCAGCGCAGAAAATCGTTCGTCAGTGCGCGGATGGTCTGACGCGGACGCGGCTTGAGGTCGTCGGTTTCGATCATGGCGCGCGCTGCCTGCATCAGCGGGATTTTCTCCCGGCGCGCATGATCATGCAGCAATTGTATGGTTGCATCGCCAAGACCGCGCTTGGGGACATTCACAATGCGCTCGAATGCGAGATCATCGGCCGGTTGGGCAACGCAGCGCAGATAGGCGAGCGCATCGCGAATTTCAGCACGTTCATAAAAGCGCGGTCCGCCGATGACGCGATAGGGCAGGCCGAGCGTGATGAAGCGTTCCTCGAACTCGCGCATCTGAAATGACGCGCGTACGAGAATGGCGACTTCCTCCAGCGATTGCCCGCGCCGCTGCAATTGTTCGATATCTTCGCCGATGGATCGGGCTTCCTCTTCGGAATCCCATACGCCCGTGACTGTTGGCTTCTCGCCATCCTTGCCATCAGTAAACAGCGTCTTGCCGAGGCGTCCTTCATTATGGGCAATAAGGTGCGATGCGGCAGCCAGAATATGTGCGGTAGAGCGATAGTTGCGTTCAAGGCGAACGACCTTGGCGTCCTTGAAGTCCTTGTCAAAGCGCAAGATATTGTCGACCTCTGCGCCTCTCCATCCGTAGATCGATTGATCGTCGTCGCCAACGCACGCGATGTTCGGGTTGGGCCGGGAAGCATTGGGTTGTGCGAGCAGCCGCAGCCACAGATACTGAACTGTGTTTGTGTCCTGGTATTCGTCGACAAGAATGTAGCGGAAGCGCTTCTGGTAATCTTGCAGCACATCGGGATTTTCGCGCAGCAGGCGCAGGCATTCCAGAATGAGGTCGCCGAAATCGGCCGCGTTCAATATTTTCAGGCGCTCCTGATAGAGCTCGTACAGTTTGCGTCCCTTGCCGTTGGCGAAGGCTTCCCCTTCGCCGGCTGGCACTTGGGCCGGGCTGAGTCCGCGATTTTTCCAGTTGTCGAGCTGATGAGCAAAAGCGCGGGCCGGCCAGCGCTTGTCGTCGATGTCCTCGGCTTTCAGGATCTGCTTGATCAACCGGATCTGGTCGTCGGTGTCGAGAATGGTGAAGCCGGATTTCAGTCCAACGAGTTCAGCATGGCGGCGCAGGATTTTGGTGGAAATGGAATGAAAGGTGCCAAGCCACGGCATGCCCTCGGCGGCCGGGCCTGCCAGCACGGCAACCCGCTCTTTCATTTCGCGCGCTGCCTTGTTGGTGAATGTCACCGAGAGGATTTCATGGGCGCGCGCGCGGCCAGTTGCCAGGATATGGGCGATGCGCGTGGTCAGGACGCGTGTCTTGCCTGTGCCCGCGCCTGCCAGAACGAGAACTGGCCCATCGATGTTTTCGACGGCTTCGCGCTGCTCGGGATTGAGTACGTCAAGATAACGCGAAGACGGACCCATGGCCGAGTTCAAGGCTGCGGCGTGCGCGCGCGCAGCAATTCCGCCAACACGTGGGGCGGGGGCGCGGGCGATGTCTGGCTCGCCGGTGGAGTCCCAATCATCGCGGAAGGGGTCGGACACTCTGATTACCCTGGGTTAAGTTCGCACTCACCTTGCGGTCGAGCTCTGGCTCGGCGCGGTAAAGCGAATCGATAGTGCCAATCTGGGGGGTGCGCTCGTGAAAGTCGAACCGTAAGCGCGTTAATTTCCGGGCCGTTCACAATCCACTGCGGAATTTCGTCATGATGACCACGATGGCGACTTGTAGCAGACCCTGTGCGGCGATGATGTAGAAATAATTCGCGCTGAGCGCGCCGATCCGGGCGCGATCAGGTTCCGGCTTGATCAGTTCGCGATAGACCAGCAATTGGGTCGGCAGCAGAATACCCAGCCCCTGGATCGTCAGCAGGGTCACGATGACCAGAGCAGCGACAACCCACCAGTACGCGGGGTAAGCGAGGTCGAGATAGCCCATCTGTCCGGCCAGCCGCCAGCCTGTTGTGCCTGTGATGATGGCCAGAACCGGCAGGATGAACAGGGTTTTGGGCGTCAGGCGCGTCATCACGGCGCGGCGCATCTCGAACGGCAGGCTGCGCAGGATAGGCCCGATCACAAAGCCCATGAAAAGATCGATGCCCGTCCAGAGCAGACCTGCGCCGACATGCAGGAAATTCAGGGCCTGCAGGTTTTCGGAATAAATCACTGCCAGCATGAGCGCGAGCGCGCAGCCGCTCCAGAGCAGGTTCCACCAGTTGATCCGCCCGGGAGGCACGGCTTCGGCCATCGCACTGGTTTCTGACAAAGGCTTGCTCCCGTTCTTGGTCATCTCGCGTAATCCCCATATTGTCCGGTAGAAGGCTGGACGCAAACAATTCGTATCGGGGTCGTGCAATGCAGGCGGAAATAGCAGACATCAATTCCTTCTGGCGGCAGGCCGGGCCATCCAGATGGTTCAAAAAGGACTCGGCTTTCGATGCAGACATATGCGTGCGGTTTTATGAAGCGCACGAAGCCGCGGCGCGTGGGGAGTATGCCGGCTGGCTTGAACATCCCGAGGGCGCGCTGGCGCTGTTGATCCTGCTCGATCAATTTCCGCGCAATCTCTTTCGCGGTTCGGCACACGCCTTCGCAACCGATGCGATGGCTTTGAGTGCGGCTCGTACCGCCTTGCGCCTGGGACACGATGCGCATTGCGGCATCGACATGAAGCAATTTTTCTACATGCCTTTCATGCATTCGGAGACTATTGGAGATCAGGAGCTGTGCCTTGCGCTTTGCCGCGCAAACGGGCTCAACGACAATATCGCCTTTGCCGAGGTCCATCGTGATATCATCCGCAGGTTCGGCCGCTTTCCCCACCGCAATCTGGTCATGGGGCGGATGACGACACCAGAAGAGCAGGCATTTCTTGACGCTGGCGGCTTTGCGGGATAGCGATTTTTCGAAAGGTTGAATATGGATGATCTGACAATTTCCCGCCCCGGTGCAAGCGCCATCGCTGCCGTCAAAGCGGCGCTTTCCACACGTTTCGGCAATCGCTTTTCCGATACTGCGACGATCCGCGAGCAGCATGGACACACGCTGACATGGACGGCCAATCAGCCCCCCGATGCGGTGGTCTATCCGCAAACGACGGACGAAGTGGTGGAGATTATAAAACTCTGCGCGGCCCATCGCATGCCCGTGATTCCCTATGGAACGGGCACATCGCTTGAAGGCCACGTGAACGCACCGCTTGGCGGAGTGTCTGTTGATACTTCAATGATGAAAAGCATCATTACGGTTCATCCGGAAGATCTGGATTGCGTTGTCGAGCCTGGTGTCACACGCAAGGAGCTGAACGATTATCTGCGTGATACCGGCATGTTCTTTCCCATTGATCCGGGCGCGGACGCCTCCATCGGCGGCATGGCTTCGACGCGTGCATCGGGTACGAATGCTGTTCGCTACGGCACGATGAAAGACAATGTTATGGCTCTGACCGTGGTCACCGCCAATGGCGAAATTGTGCACACAGCGCGGCGCGCCAAGAAATCATCTGCGGGATATGATCTCACGCGGTTGTTTGTTGGTGCTGAGGGCACGCTTGGCCTGATCACGGAAATCACGCTGCGGCTCTATGGCATTCCCGAAGCCATATCGGCGGGTGTTTGCCTGTTTCCCAGCGTGAAGGCGGCCTGCGATACGGCGATTGAAGCGATACAATCGGGGATACCCATCGCGCGCGTCGAGCTTTGCGATGAGATGACCGTCAAGGCGGTCAATCTGCATTCAAAGTTGGGCCTGCCGGAACAACCGATGTTGCTGGTGGAATTTCATGGATCGGATGCTGGCGCCAAAGAGCAGGCTGAACGCTTTGGCGAGATAGCCCGCGACAATGGCGGTGGCGATTTCCAATGGACAACAAGGCCCGAAGATCGCAGCAAGCTGTGGCAAGCGCGGCATGATGCCTATTGGGCCTGTTTCACATTGCGGCCCGGCGCGAAAGCCATCGCTACGGATATCTGCGTACCGCTATCACGGCTTGCCGAATGCGTTGAAGACACGCAGCGTGATCTTGCAAGTTCGAATTTGCTGGGGCCGATCGTCGGACACGTGGGCGATGGCAATTTTCATGTCAATTTGCTGATCGATATGGACGATGCCGATGAAGTGAAGCGTACAGAGGCGTTTCTTGAACGGCTGGTGCATCGCGGACATGCGATGGAGGGAACGTGTACCGGTGAACACGGGATCGGCCAGGCCAAGATGAAATATCTTGCCGCCGAACATTCACAGGCAACGCTGGACGTGATGCGTGGAATCAAGAAAGCGCTTGATCCCCTGGGAATCATGAACCCGGGCAAGATGGTCGGGTGATGCACCGCAGGTTTCTGGCCGTCCGCGCAAAGTGGCTTTTGATGGCCGCCTGTTCTACAATGGTAATACGTGAAGGAGACCTTGCATGCGTGCTTTGATAAGTTCAATCGTTCTGGCTGGCTCACTCGCCATTGGCGGCGCCGCTATGGCCCAGCCTCTGGTCGATAGTGGTTGGATGAAGTCCAATCTCGAAAAGCCCGGGATGGTGGTGCTGGATGTGACCGGACGCACGCAGGCGCAATATGCCAGCGGCCATCTGCCGGGATCTGTCTTCACCGACTATGCCAAGGATGGCTGGCGCGTGAATATTGACGGTGCAGCCGGCAAGCTGCCGCCCGCAGCCAATCTGGAAAAGCTGATTGGTTCGCTGGGTATTGATAATGCAACGCACGTTGTTCGCGTGCCGCTTGGCGACAAGGCCGTTGATATGGGCGCAGCAACCCGCATCTATTGGACCTTCAAGGTCGCAGGTCACGACAAGGTTTCCATTCTGGATGGTGGTTATACCGAATGGTCCCGCATCGACCCCAAGACGAAGATGCCCGCAAATCAATTGGCGACGGGCGGCGTGCAACCCCAACCCAAGCCGTTCAAGGTGAGCATTCGCCAGGAGATGCTTGTCTCCACTGCGGATGTGCAGAAAGCCATCGAGAACAACGTGCCACTGGTGGATAACAGGCCGAACGATTTTTATGTCGGCCTCAGCGTCAGCCCGGCTGCGACGCGGTCAGGCACCATCCCCGGCGCAAAGAATACTTGGTCTCAAACATCAAGTGCAACGGTTGAACTGAAGGCTTTGATTTCTTCGGCCATGGCCTCGGCAGGGGTTTTCCAGCCGAGGGTTTTTCTGGGGCGGCCGTTCATCAATCTGGCGACATCGTTCAGCCAGGTCTGCGAGGCATCGCTGAGGTCGGTGCCCTTGGGCATGAACTGACGCAAGAGGCCGTTGGTGTTCTCGTTGGAGCCGCGCTGCCATGGC
>CAMDKB010000018.1 GCA_945901195.1 Rhizobium sp. Q54 | reverse complement strand
TGTCGAACCGCGTCTTCAAATCCTACGACGACATCCTCGACCATTGCTGCGACGCTTGGAACAAACTCGTCGAGCAGCCATGGCGTATCATGTCCATCGGCTTGCGAGATTGGGCCCACCAATGCTGATCAGCGGGAACTGGTATCACTTGACAGGTTGGCAGGGCTGCGATAATTTATGTGCAAATGCACATATTATGAAGGCTGGCGATTGAAGCCTGCCGCTGCCACAGGAGGGGACCATGGAATTTGGCTATTTCACGCTGAGCGACAATATCTATCCGGAGATCAAGCGCACGCCGGAGCAATTTGTTCTGGATATTCGCGCTGAAGCCATTCATGCGGACAAGATCGGCATGTATTCGGCGTGGATTGGCGAGCATCATTTTGACTCTCTAGGCGTCAATTCCTGCCCGCACATGGTGCTGGCTTCGATTGTGCCGGAAACCCGGAACATCCGTCTTGCGCCAGCCGTCGCTGTGTTGCCGCTACATCATCCGCTGCGGGTTGCCGAGGAATGGGCGACGCTTGATCTTCTCTCCGGTGGGCGCGTCGATTTTGCTGTCGGGCGTGGATATGACCGGCGCGAATATGTGCCGTTCAACGCCGAATATATGGACTCGCTGGAATTGCTCGATGAAGGCTGCGAGATCATCAAGAAGGCTTGGGAATCTCCGGGCAAGTGGTCGCACAAAGGCAAGTTCTTCGAAATCCCGGAAATGTCGATCACGCCGCGTCCCGTGCAGAAGAAGGTGCCATTTTATATGGCATGTTTCTCACGCGCATCCATGGAGATCGCTGGCCGCCGCGGGCTTGATATCATCTTTGCGCCATTTGCCGCCGCGCTTACTTTCGGTGATCTGGGGCAGGCGGTGACCGCCTACCGCGACGAATGCGCCAAGTTCGGTACAACGCCCGGCAAAGCCATGTGCAGCTATTTTATTCACATCGGCGAAGGCAAGGATGAGGAATATGGCCGCGAGCGGCAGATGGCCTATTTCAACAATTGCGTGCTGCCCGCATTCCATCAGGAACCGGGCAAGACGCCGCCGACCATGCTGTACTTTCTCAAGATCGTCGATATCCTCAAGAATATGAAGAAGGAAGATCTGGGCTCGAAATCGATCCTTCTGGGCTCACCGCAGAAAATCATAGATACATTGAAAACCGTGGAAGCAGGTGGCATCGAAGAGGTCATTCTGTATTTCAATGTCGGCGGAAAGCCGCATAATTTGGTCAAGGAACAGATGAACCGTTTTATGGAAGAGATTGCGCCTGCGTTTGAAGGCTCGCACAAGAAGTTCCGTCTGCAGGCAGCCGAGTAAATCCGGAGTGGCGTCCCGGGCGCTTAAAGCGCTCGATGATCGCGAGGCAAAGCAAGTAAAACAGGGTGCTCCCGGATGAAATGCTACGCATTCTTCCGGGATGACATTGGAGGAGGACGTGATGGAATTTGGTTATTTTACGCTCAGCGATAACAATTATACCGATATCCAGCGCACGCCCGAACAATTCATTCTCGATATTCGTGCTGAAGCTCTCCATGCAGATAAAATCGGCATGTATTCGGCGTGGATTGGCGAGCATCACTTCGACTCGCTTGGCGTAAATTCGTGTCCGCATCTGGTGTTGGCTTCGCTTGTGCCGGTGACGAAGCGGATACGCATGGCCCCGGCGGTCGCGGTGACACCGCTGCATCATCCATTGCGGGTGGCCGAAGAATGGGCGACGCTTGATCTTCTGTCTGGCGGGCGCGTCGATTTTGCTGTTGGGCGCGGCTATGACGCAAAAGAATACGTGCCTTTTGGCGCTGACTATTTCACCGCCCTGGAGCGGTTGGAAGAAGGCATCCAGATCATCAAGAAGGCTTGGGAATCGCCGGGCAAGTGGTCGCACAAGGGACGTTTCTACGACATTCCGGAAATGGCGATCACGCCACGCCCCGTGCAGAAGAAAGTGCCGTTCTATATGGCCTGCTTCACGCGTGCCTCCATGGAGCTCGCGGGCAAATATGGCCTCGACATTATCTGGGCGCCGTTTGCAGCGAATATGACCTTCGGCAGTATGGACAATGCAGTAAAGGAATATCGCGATACCTGCGCCAAATATGACAAGAAGCCCGGCAGGGCGATGTGCTCGTATTTTATCTGGATTGGCGAAGGGGCTGAAGAGCAATATGCGCGCCAACGGCAGATCGCCTATTTCCGCCGTGCGGTGAAGCCAGCCATAGCGCAGGACGAAAAAGCGCCGCCCTCCATGCTCTACATGAACAAACTCAACGAAATTCTCGAAGGCGTCCAAGCCGGGGATCTCGGCGAAAAATCAATATTGCTGGGATCGGCCGCCAAGATCACAGAATCGCTCAAGCGCATTGAAGCTGCGGGCATCGAAGAAGTGATCCTTTACTTCAACGTCGGCGGCAAACCGCACAAGAAGGTCATCGAACAGATGGACATCTTCATGAGCGAAATTGCCCCGCATTTCGAAGGCTCGCACAGGAATTTTAAAATCGCTGCGGAGTGAACACAATGGTCGAAAAGCGCGTCGGTTACGAACTGCAAGGCCGCAAGTTCGAGGGCGTCATCATCAGCGATGACAGCATCAAATCTCCCCGTCCTGTCATCTTTATGCAGCCGGACTGGAAAGGTGTCGGCGGCGAGACGATCAAGCAGGCGCGCGAAGTTGCCGGTCGGGACTTTATCATTCTGATGGCCGATATGTTTGGCGCTGATTACGATGGCGAGTCCCGATCGCGCGATGAATTGATGGCAAGTGTGAAGGCGCTGCGCACAAATCCTGCGTTTACGATTGCCTGCGCCACAAAGGCATTTGAAGCATTGTCAGGCGAGGCAGGAAAGCTGGGGCAGGCGGACCTCACGAAAAAAGCGATGATAGGCTATTGCGCAGGCGGTGGTTTCGCACTTGAGCACGCGCGCGCGGGCGCGGATTTTGCTGCTGTAGTTGTTTATCACGTCACCAATCCCAATCCATTCGCCGCAGCCACACCTTGCAATATCAAGGGGCGTGTTCTTGCCCTGCACGGGTCTGCAGATCCCGTCACGCCCAAAGCGATGATGGATGCGTTTGCCGATGAGCTTGCTACGGCGAAAGTCGACTGGCAGATCATGACATTTGGCGGCGGCCTGCACTCGTTCTGTGATCCAGATGTCGCGACGACGCCGGCCACGCGTTACGATGCAAAATTGTGCCGCAAATCCTATATGCTGACGCGAGATTTTCTGGACGAGAGTTTCGCCGGTTAATCTTTCGGGCCGGATGTTCGCAAAAGCCCTGCGCCGGAGCTGGTTTCGTAGCAGGGCAGGTTTTGCGGCATCGTCAGCCAGCGGGGCGCGGAACGTGCCCAGACATGTGCACTGATGGCGATGGAATCGGGATCATCCATCGAGCCGACGGTCATCAGCCGAATGCCGTTCATCTTTTCGCCTGTCAGCATCAGCGTCGAGCCGCACTTGTTACAGAAATTCACGCGCAGCCAATTGCCGGTTTCGTCCGAAGATTGCTGGTAGACTGAGAGGCTGTCACCTATGAAGGCAACCTTGTCTTCGTCAAACCATGCGTGCACGCTGAAGGCTGCGGCTGAACGCTTCTGGCAGAATTTGCAATGGCAGGCCGTGACTCGCCGAGGCTCGCCGGTTGCAACATACCGCAGGTTGCCGCAGAGGCAGCCGCCTTCACGCTGTTCTGTCATAGTTCAGCCTCTCTAAACCCGGTATTTATAGATCCAGTCGAGTCGCGCCATCAACCTGTCGCGGTCGAGTTTACCCATCACGAAATCACGAGCCATCGCGAAGGGTCCGCTCATGTGATAGATCGCGCCCTGCCGCCGCGAGGCGATGCGCAATTCTGCCGCGCGGACAAGGCGCTTTTTCTCGAACAGTGAAATGGCGGTATTGATCTGGCCATTGGTCGCGGTGAGCGCGGCGGTTAATGCGGCCGCATCTTCGATGGCAAGGCACGCGCCTTGTGCAAGAAATGGCATGACGGGATGGGCGGCGTCGCCGATCAGAATTACCCGGTCGACGCTCCAGCGGGTTGTCGGGACGCGGTCAAACAGCGGCCAGCTCTTCCACTCCTGTACGGCGTTGATCAAGTTGCGGGCCTGTGGATGCCAGCTTGCATAACGCGCCTTGATCTCGCGTGGATTCCCATCGCGCAGCCAGAATTCCCCATCTGTATCGCGATGCCAGTGATCCTCGACGATGGCTACGATATTGACGAGGTCGCCGCCGCGCAGCGGATAATGCACAAGATGCGCCTTCGGCCCCAGCCACAGGTTTGTTTCAAGGGTGAGAGCTTCGCGTGGTGCGAGGCTGGCTGGTAGCAGGGCCCGCCAGGCTGTCCGGTTGGAATAGACGGGCTGGTCGGCTTCGCCAAGGCCCAGCCGGTCGCGCACCGAGGACTTGAGCCCATCTGCGCCAATCAGGATATCGCCATCAAAGCGCACATTGCCATCGCCGGAGGTTTGGGACTGGCTACGGGCGCCAACCTGAATTCCGTTGCTGGCGGCCGCAAAGCCGAGGACTTCGGTTCCCGTCACAATAGTGATAGCCGGATTGGCGGCGATGGTTTCCACCAGCACGCGCTGGAGATCAGCGCGATGGATGGCCAGATGCGGTGCGCCCCAGCGCATTTCAGCCAGCGGGCCATATTGCAGGTTCATGATTTCGACGCCGTCGCGCGCGCGGCGCACACGCAGCGCTTCTGGCGCAAGGGCGAAACGCTGGATCCTGTCGAGAATACCGAGGCTGGCGTAGATAGCCGTTGCGTTGGGCGAAAGCTGAAGGCCAGCGCCAGCTTCTTCCAGCACGCTGGTCCGTTCGAGAATCGTGACGCGATGCCCCGAACGCGCCAGCATGAGCCCGGCAGTCAGCCCGGCGATACCCGCGCCGGCTATAATGGCGTGCAGGGATTTGGTCACGATCGATCAGCCAGCCGCATTGACGATTTATCGTGCAAGGTCAGGCAGCCTGGCGGCTTTGAAATTCACAATCTGCGGGATCACAGGGAGCGTGCAGCGCGGCATCATAGACATAGCGCGTGGAACAATAAGCGCAGATCGTTTCGTTATCGCTGCCCATGTCGATGAAAATGTGTGGATGATCGAAGGGGGGCAGCGCGCCGATGCACATGAATTCCTTCACGCCGGTGCGGATTTTGGCAAGTCCTGCCTGATTGTGGAAATGTGGTGTTGAATGATCAGCCATCGTGAGCCTCGTGAACGCCGTGTCGTGATGCAGCGCACGATAGTTGATCGTGGCTGATTTGTGTAGTGCGGTAGACCCCGGTCATTCTTGCCCGCCGCCTTTTGCACCCTCCAGCACTTTCAAATCAGGCTTCTCCACCGATGCGGCGCCCAGACGGGCGAGCAATTCCCGGGGTGTCGCGTAGAGGTCCTTGAAGATGTCCTGCATTTCCAAGCCTGACATCGGGTTGACTTCCATGCCGCCCTTTTCGGCTTCGATCAGAAGATCCTTGTCTTTCATTGTTTCGTCAAAAGCTTTGCGGAGAGCCGTAAGTCTGTCCGGGGGAACGCCTTCGGGTGCGAAGAGCGGACGGCCAAGTTCGAATGCTGTAAACTGCACGCGCAGCATGCGCTTCATGTCTTCGGTTTCGGCAAGATCGGTGATGAGCGGGATTTCCTTGAGATCGGGGTGCTTGCGCAATCCCATCTGGAACAGGACGATAAATTCGCCTGATTCCACCCATTCCTTGTAGTGGGGCTTGAGGCTGGTCCAGGAGAATGTCCCGCGTCCGTCGACTTCGCCGCGCACCATGGATAGATTCATCTCGCTGCCACCGGGAAAACCAGCGATCACCTTGAACTTCAGGCCCATGAGATTGCGCAGCACATAAGGCACAACGACACTTTCCGTGCCGACGCCCGTGCCCGCGATGATGACTTCGCGATTGCGCAGGTCACTCCAGGTCTTGATGCCGATGCGGCGGTGGACGATGGTGACGCTGGTGTCGGCATTGATGCTGCCGATCCAGTTGAGGAGGCGCGGATCGAACTTCGCTTTGGAATCGTTACCGAGGAGAGGCTCGAAGGGCACACCGCGCTGGGGCGCGCCAAGGTGCAGGCCATCGCGCGGGGCAACATTGGCCAGATGATTGGTCATCACCAGGCCGCCGGCGCCGGGCATGTTGCGAATGAGGATCGTGGGCGCGCCGGGTATGTATTTGCCAAGATGCCGGCCGGTCAGGCGTGCATTGGTGTCATAGCCGCCGCCTGGCGAAAGCCCGACATAGATTGTTACACTCTTGCCGCGAAAGAAATCAGCCGGAGCCTGCGCTGCGGCGGGAAAATAGGCGGCGGATAATACAGCAGCGATGGCGAAGGTTGCAGCGCCTGCTTTGATTGTGTGTTGCACCTGGGATCCCTCCGATCGCGCAGCTCTTCAATCACTATCGCAGGGGGCCAGAAAGAGCAAAAGCTGAGGGCAGGCCGCAAAAATAACGCCACGTTAGCGTTTGGAATATGGGCATAAAAAAGGGGCTGCGGATCAGCAGCCCCAAGGCTTGTCAGTGCGGCTAGACTAGCGGCAGACGCGCATGCGTTCGGTTTTCACGAAGGTGCCGTTGCGGTCAAACAGCTCAATGGGGCGGACAACGCAGGCCGGCACTGCGTCATATTGGGCGACAGGGTAATAGCCGGGCGTCGGGGCGGCGACGGGCGCGGGAGCTGCGCGGCCTGCGCCGCTGAGCAGGGTCGCACCAATAGCGCCAGCAGCAAGACCGGCCGCGAGGCCAACGCCGGCCGCTTTGTGGCGGCCTTCCGCAGCGTCGGCCGAGAAGGTGGCGCCAGTGAGGGCCGCAGCAGTTAGAATGGGGAGCAGAGACTTGAACTTCATGACACACTCTTGGCTTCCGGCTTGAGTTTCAGCGAAGGGAACGGCTGGCGGGGTTGATCGCCATCGTGCGCAGATAGTTGCGGAAAAGTGTTTAGGAATTGTTAGGATGCCGTTAACTGAGCCATTTAGGCCAATCCCTTGCGCACAAAAAAGCGACCGCAAAGATTGCGGTCGCTTGTCGTTTATCTAAGGCGCTTTTGCGCTTTGGTTTTTCGCGCGGTATTTTTTTGCTTGGAAAGCCGGATCAGGAGCTGGGCATATAGGTTTTCCACCAGGGCCAATATTGACCAAGCAGGGACGGCGGCCACGGGATCGTGAGCAATTGATCGAACAGGCCGTAGACCAGCGCGGTCATGCAAATTGCCATGGGGATCAAGGCTTTCCAGGATTCCGGCCCCTCAATACGCATGAGCGCTATGATGAAGATTGGTACTGTCGGCACAATACCGATCAGGAACATCGAAATCAGGAAGGCGATTAAGTAACCGAAAAAGATCGCGCCCCGCAACAGGATGGTTCCGTTCGAAAGATCGGTGATGTTGGTGCCGATATCCATGTGCATCTTTTCATCCGCGATACCGGCCGCTGCGCGCTCCTCTGCGCGCGCCGCATGCACTTCTGATTTGCACATGTCATCGAACAACGAGATCGCGCAGAACAAGATCCCGCCAGCGCCCACGATCATTGGAATGATCTTGGCCGCAAAATTCCAGCTGGAAGCCTCAATCAGCATGTAGCCGAAGAGGCAGATCATGAAGATCGGAAAGACTTGAACCAGGCTGAACCTCGGGCCGTGGAAGTCCGAAAGCATACGACCAAATCCGCCGTGCGCCTTCACATCCTGCAGGAAGGGCCGGATAATCGTCAGCGCGGCCATCAGGAACAACACCAGCACGAGCGGACGCAACATCCAGTCGCCGCCATAGCGCTGAATGGAGATGAACATATAGCGTTCGATGATCGAGCCAAGGATGAAGCCGAGAACCAGCGGTGGCCGCGGCCATTTGAAATGTTTCATCGCCCAGGCGAATACGCCAAAGAACAACAACGAGAACATGTCGCCCCAGGAGCGATGGCCTTCGAATGCGCCGATATAGACCAGCGACAGAACCACTGGCAGGATCAGCGTGTAACGCAGGCTCGCGAGTTTCGCGAACTGGCTGGAGAAGACATAGCAAAGACCCGAACCCACGATATTCGCAATCGCGATCGACCACACCATGGAATAGGTAATGGCCAAGTTCTTTGTCAGCATATCCGGTCCCGGCACGAGGCCATGGTGAATGCACCGAGCAGGATCGCCATGCCTGCAGAGCCCGGCACACCGAACACGATCGTCGGCACAAGCGCGCCGCCTTCACGCGAGCAGGTCGCGCTTTCAGCTGCGATCACGCCGCGAACGTCGCCCTTGCCGAATGTCTGGGCAGCGTATTTTTCAGTCTTGAGTGCATGACCGTAGGAAATCCAGTCGATGACCGCCGCGCTGATACCGGGGATGGCGCCGATGACCGAGCCGATCCAGCAGCAACGCAATACAAGCCACCAATGGACGAAGCAGTCGACACTGCCCTGCCACAAGCCTTTCCAGTTGTTCTGCATCTTTTCGCTCTGCACGATCTGTGTGCGCGAAACGAGGAGATCACAAAGCTCCGGCAACGCGAAGATGCCGAGCGTCAGGGGCACTAGCGGCAGCCCTTCCCAGAGATAGAGACTGTCAAAGGTCCAGCGCAATGTACCGGTTTGCGGATCAGCCCCAATCATGGCGAGCATGACGCCGAAACAGGCCATCGTCAGGCCGCGCAACGGTGTGTTGCCGGAGAGCACGGCGACCATGGAAATGCCGAAGACCGACAGCGCCAGCAGTTCCGGCGAACCGATGTAAAGGATCAGTGGCCGCACGATGGGAAGCGCTACCGCCATCAATATGGCGCCGAAGACGCCACCATGAGCGCGGACATGTAGGCGGCCCCAAGCGCTCGAGCGCCCTCGCCGCGTTTGGTCATTGGATAACCGTCCAACGCGGTTGCTGCCGATGCGGCGTGTCCCGGCGCCCCCAGCACAATAGCGGAAATTGGATCGCCGTGTGTGGTGGTCGCGGCCAGGCCGAGGAGAAGCGCCATGGCGCCTGCAGCATCCATCGAGAATGTGAAGGGCAGTAGCAACGCGGTTCCCGCCACCCCTCCGATGCCTGGCAAAATGCCGAGCGCCAGCCCGCACAAGACGCCGCCCCATAAGAGCAGAAGCCTATGCGGCTCCATGATAATGCTCAGGCCTTCGCCCAGGGCATGTAGAATGTCCATTGAGTTTCCCTTTGAATTTGAAATGAGTGTGATCAGGCCCATTGGGCCTGCGAATGCAGACGATCGCTTTTGTGATTCAGCTGTCGCGTGGAGAGGAAAAGTGTCGGCGCTTAAGCCGCACGGGCCTTGTCAGGCAAACGTGACGGGGGGGCCGCGCGCATGGCGGTCGTGCCCGACGTTTTCAAACCTCGGGCTTTCGCGCCAGATTGTCAGCGCTTTGGCCTGATGGCTCCCGGAACGAAGGTAAATCACCCGTTCAATAAGGACGTCACGTAAATCCAGCCCATCTAGTCTTTCGGCATCGTCGTCAACTGTGCCGTCGGAGAGACCGATGATCATCGCATGTTGGTCGAAATGTTCGACCGTAGAAGCGGGCGGGTTGAACAAAGTCAGGAGCATGACAAGGGACAGTAGGCTGCCCACGGCAAATGCCGCGCGCCTCAGCCAATGTCTTGATATCCCCCTAGCCATACGTTTTCCGCCCGGCTTCCAAAGGGCGCATTTCCGTTGCGCTCTCCTTAAGAGTTCAGTCATAAAGCATTCCAGCGGGGAGAAAAAGCTGTTTTCCTGAGCCAATTCCCTTCATTCCATTTGGGCCTTATGAACAGGCTTGCCTTGGACTGTCGACAGAAGGGTTGCCGAACCACCCTCGTCTGCTTAAGTGACCTACGCAGCGGACCAAAGGGGCACAAATGAACAGCTTTTCCAGTGGTGGTGTCGAAATCGCCTATATCGACGAGCCGCCGCAGGTTGCCGGAGATGGGCAAGTTCCGTCTGAACAAAGTCCAATGCTGCCGATTTTGCTCATCCACGGCTTTGCCTCCAATCATACTGTGAACTGGATCAATACGCTGTGGGTCAAGACCCTGACTGGCGCAGGGCGACGGGTGATCGCACTGGACAACCGCGGGCACGGGCAGAGTGCAAAGCTCTACGAACCGGCCGATTATGAGACGGAAAAGATGGCGCAGGACGCCGTGAACCTGATGGATCATCTGGGTATCCCGAAGGCTATCGTGATGGGCTATTCGATGGGCGCACGCATTGCCGCGTTCATCGCGCGAGACTATCGGGACCGTGTGGATGCGCTTGTGCTCGGCGGGTTGGGCGACCGCCTTCTGCAGCCCGCCGGCTTGCCGTCTGGCATTGCCGAAGCGCTTGAAGCGCCCAATGCGGGCACGATCCGGGACAGTATGGGCCGAATGTTCCGCAATTTTGCAGAAAGTACAAAAAGTGATTTGCGCGCACTGGCCGCCTGCATTCGTGGCTCGCGACAGCACCTGACCGAAGCTGAAGCGGCGGCGATAGAATGTCCTGTCCTTGTCGCTGTCGGGACCATGGATCTGGTTGCGGGCAATGGCGCCATTCTGGCGGAGCACTTTCCCGACGGCGAATTTTTCGAGATTACTAAGCGGGACCACAATCAGGCCGTCGGTGATCGCACGCATCGGGCTGCCGTGCTGGAGTTTCTGGAGAGCATAAGAGAGGATTAACCAGATCTCCGTGTTTCCGGTCGCGTGAAAAGTCTGAACTTGCGTATGTGCGCGGTTCTGCTGGTCAAAGCGATGAGCCAATCCATCGATTCTGTGTAAATTTCGTTTGCAGTTTCTTATCGTTTTTTTGGAACACTCGTGCGATGGCCGAAACGCGTCGCGAGAGCCGGGTTAGCATCCGGGTTTTATCATCCTTTTTGGGACGCATAGAGCTGTTTAACAAGCAGGCTTCCTACAACTGCTCAATCATGGATTTAAGCGGAACCGGCGCCCGGGTTTCGATCGATAATGCGCTTATGATCCCCAACGATTTCATGCTCGAAATTCCCTCCAAGGGTTTCAGGAAGCGGGCGGTGGTCAAGTGGCGTGAAGGTTCCGAGATCGGCGTAAGTTTTGAAGCCTATGACGAAAACGTCATCGTGGAGCGATTGGTCACGCTTGAAGAAGAGCTTCGCGTACTCAAGGAACAGATGAGATCGCTGCTTGCGGTGAAATCCGCCAAAGCCTGAGAGGTTCCAGTCAAATTCGGCCGTTAACCCTTTCAGCCCTTCCCCTTGCCCTGATTTTGGGCAAGACCTATATATGTTGTACAACGCAGGCAGGCTGAGTTCCTGAAAGCCCTATCGGCTAGATGTGGCGGAGTTTTCAATGAGTTATCAGCATTCAGCCAAGATTTTGGGTTTTTCCCAGATCGATCCGATTTTTGCGCGCGTGCGCAAGGAGGCTGAAGAAGCCGTGCGGCGGGAGCCGGAGGTTGCGGGCTTCATTCTCTCCACAGTCCTGAATCACGACACCCTGGAAAGCTCCATCGTTCACCGCATTGCCGAAAGGCTTGGCCGTCAGGAAGTTCCGGCCGATCTCATTCGCCAGAGTTATCTCGATCTGGTCGAGCGTGACCCGTCGATTGCCGAAGCGATGCGCGCTGACCTGCTCGCGGTTGCAGATCGTGATCCTGCCTGTACACGCCTGATCGAGCCTTTGCTGTATTTCAAAGGCTTTCATGCCATTCAAATCCATCGTCTCGCGCATGCTCTCTGGAAAGAGGGCCGCAAGGATTTTGCGCTCTATTTGCAGAGCGGGTCCTCCGCGCGTTTTCAGTGCGATATTCATCCCGCCGCCAAAATAGGGCAGGGTATTTTTCTTGATCACGCCACGGGGCTGGTCGTTGGCTCGACTGCGGAAATAGGCGACAATGTTTCCATGCTTCATTCAGTGACGCTGGGTGGTACTGGCAAGGACGAGGGCGACCGGCATCCTAAAATACGCCATGGCGTGCTGATTGGGGCAGGGGCGAAGATTATCGGCAATATAGAAGTTGGCCACTGCGCTCGCGTTGCTGCCGGTTCTGTCGTTTTGCATCCAGTGCCACATAACAAGACTGTGGCCGGGGTGCCCGCACGCGTAGTTGGTGAAGCTGGTTGCGCAGAGCCTGCCCGGAACATGGATCAGTTAATCCGCGAGAAACTTGAAAGCTGAGAGAGTTGCCCGCTGGCGTAAATTCTGCCAATGGTGCGCCAAATCAACGTTATTTTTTCCGGCAAGGCGGCGCGCGGACATGCTTCAGAAAACAGAACTCCGTCAATTGCAGGCGTTCCTGCGCCAGACTTTTGGGAACGACGATTTACGTGTCGCCATAGATACGAAAAATCAGGAAGGTGGCGCTGTGCACCTTGGTGAACGGCAGATCGGCCTCATCGTTGTTGACGACGAAGATGGCGACCGGTCATTTGCGTTCGAAATGAAGATACCGGTCGGCCGTGAAGTTTTGCAGGAATATCTGCGCCGGCTTTTCGAGAATGAAAAACTCAAGATCGTTGCGCGTACGAAAAAAACCGATTCCGTCGAACTGAACAACGGCGACGAACATGTCGGCATCATTTCTGCCGATGACGCGCGCGGTTCTTCCTTCACGCTGCAGATGTCCATTCTGGATTACGATCTGGAAGAGATGTAGTACCCGGCTGTTATCGCACCAGCGAATGAACGAGGCCGCGCACACCCAGGGTGATGCGCTCCCAATCGCTCAATAGTTCCGGAGAAAACCGCATTCTCAGATCAAGGCCCTGCAGTCGTATTTCTGCAATGCAGGTATTGGGAAGTCCGTCGGGCGGCTGTTGGGGGCGCATGCACCGGGCAGCAAAGACACGGCCTTCAGGTGGCGCCATATAAAGATCTTCGCGGCCGAAGGGACTGGCGGATTCAAAATGGCGCAAGACGAGACCGCCAGGATGCGTCCATTGCTCGGCTTCCAGAAATCTCACGTACAATCTTGCGGGCCGCTCTGATGGATCGATGGTTTTCTCCTGTTCCCGCAGGTTGAGGTAAATCGTGCCCGCCGAAGCATCTTCCAGATCGGGACGTAATTTTCGCGGACGTGGAGCCGGACGGAAATCTGAAGCGCTCGCAGCCAGTTCGATTTCGAGAAACTCGCCAGCACGGCGCGCTTCGGGATTGCGGATGTAGGTGGAGGGAATCGCCAGCCGGACTTTTCCGAGCTGAACATCCAGCGTGGAATTTACCGAAGACTGGTCGTCAAGCCACGCATAAACACCCCATCCTGCAAGAAGCAGGACGCATACAGCGGTAATGGTGGCTATCAGTGTGCGTTGCGGCATGCCGCTATCATAGGCGATTCGCGCAGCGCGCGTGTATGCCTTGAACAAATCGGCTCTGCATGGTTTGTCGTTGTTCAACTGAACAGGAGTCAGAGATGCCGCTTTATTCGCTTGAAGGAATTTCGCCCGAACTGCCGGAGAACGGGAAATACTGGGTGGCGCCGGACGCCAATCTCATTGCGCGAATCCGTCTGAAAGAAGATGCGAGCATCTGGTTCGGCTGCACGCTTCGGGGCGACCGCGACTGGATCACCATCGGTGAACGTTCAAATGTACAGGAACACTCGGTCCTTCATACGGATCCCGGATTTCCGCTCACGGTTGGCGCTGACTGTACAATCGGCCATGGCGTTATATTGCATGGCTGCACAATCGGTGACGGCTGCCTCATCGGAATGGGCGCAATCATCCTGAATGGTGCGAAAATCGGCAAGAATTGCCTGGTAGGCGCCGGAGCGCTTGTGACCGAAGGCAAGGAATTTCCTGACGGCAGCATGATCATCGGCTCGCCAGCGAAACTGGTCAAGACGATGGACGCGGACGCCATCGCCAAGTTTTCGCGCGGCGCGCGTCATTACGTGGAGAACGCGCGGCGCTTTGCCCAAGGACTGCAACGGGTGGATCCGATCTGAATTCCACCGTTACAGTTTGATCTCCTTGTTGAACATTTCTGCTGCAAGCAACCGGGAGAATTCGATGGCAATGCCGCCATTGAAATGACGGACCACGCGACCGGCGGTGTCGCCGATTGTGACGATTTCGAACAGCGCAGGCTGGAAGTCGGTTATCACAGCAACGCCGGACAACGAGATGTCGATGATCTTGACCTTGTATTCGCGGCCGTCTTTCAGCTTCATGGTGCTGGAGGTGCTGCGCGGCGCGATACGTTCATGGCGACGATCTTCTGGCAGGCCGAGCGCCTGGCGGTTGAGGACCCAGGTAAGTTGATCGCCGAGCTTGTCGCGTTTGGCTAAAGAGGCGTTCAACGCCATTGCGAAGCCATCTTCCAGATGCCGGACGATCTTGCCCTCAACACGGCCCAACGTATCGAGATAAACGATGACGCGGTCACCGATGTTGCCTTTTGCTGGCGCAGCCAGAGCAAGCCCACCTGGGGACATATCGATTGTTTGACAGGGGAACTCCTGGCGGTTTGGCAGCATGTATCTGCCCAGCAACGAAATCTTTGCGCGTTGATTCAAACGGCGGTCGCGCTGCGAAAGCGGCGAGGGACGCATATTGTCGGTGGTGTGCAATGAGCTGAACATAAAGTGGCCTCTGCGATCGTTGTGACGTTAGATTGCCAATCTTAAATTCAGCTTACTATGTTCTTTGCAAAACATCATTTTTATCAGTAATTCCGCCGGTATGGACGCGCAGATGACCATGCCGTGCGGCAGGTGCAGGCTTTTGGTTATGGGAGAATTGGAACGCCTCCGGCTGCACCAGCGAGCGCATGATCCGCATGGGACCAAGTTCAAGACCGGCGACCGGAAGCAGGCCCAGCCAGGCCGGCACCGAGGCTGGCGCAAGGCATCCCAGGACCCGCGTGTGAGGCTTGCCGAAATGCCGCAATGGAAGAAGCAATAATTCCAGATCGAGCGGAGTGCGGCCCGCTGGCGCTGCCTTGACTCCGGCTATGGCGGGCGCCTGTTCGCAGGTAACGTTGACTATGAGCTCACGTGCTGGCGATTGTGAGTTTTCCAGCCAGAGTCGTATAAAATCCGCGCCCTTCAATTCGTTCGCGAACAGGGCGCTGAGCCGGGCTCCAGAAATTCGCATGGGCAACGCGCCATCTGCGGTGAGCTCAAGGATAAAGGTGTCCGCAAGGACGCCCCTGATTGCGCCCGGATCAATGTCAGCTCGTTCCGGCGCCACGCGCGAGCCGCGAAGCCGATTCCAATAGCTGAACAATTCCTGGGTCGCCGCGTGTTTCATTCTACCCATATCCTTCGCAGCCTGTTCCGGTTCTGTCAGAAAACGATACGCCAACCGCAGATTGACGCGCTCTTTGCGGTTCAGTTGCGAACAATGTGCCAGCCGTTCACCAATTGTTAACCAGATGGCCGCCGGTCCATCTCCCGGCGTTGCACTGGCTACTTGCCAGTCTGCCGCTTGGCAGGGAACGTAAATGCGACGACAAAAGTTTGCCGGGTCGAATTAAGGTTAATTTCGAGGAAAGATTGAGCTAGGGGCTGATTGGTGACATTCTGCACTTGCTCCAGACAGCGCCGCTATCCAGCTCCAGGACAACCGGCGAAGAAGGCCCGAAACCGATGTTGCTCCACATCATTTTCGGGATAGTGATGAGAAGACGGCGGCTGTGCGCGCTCCACGTATGCAGCCCCGATATTTCGAACGCGGCCGATAGATTGACAAATTCAGGGGGTCCTTCGGGGCTCCCTTTTTCTTTGGCGCACTTCCAGCGGGATCGCCACGAAACCAGGGCTGATAGAACCGCCGCTTGTATGAAGCCTTGCTTTGACTCGCCAGGTTCGCCATTTGTCATATTGCTGCAGTGACAGATTTTGTTGTTTTCGCGAATATCCGGAGGCCGTGCGTGAGTGAGTTTTCGCCTGATGCTCGGCCTGCGCGCCGCGAGCCGGTATTCAACATGCCGGGCATCATTGTGTTGCTGATCATCGTATTCGCAGCTGTTCACGCCTGGCGTGAATATCTGATCGACGCTGTGACTGACGGCGATGTGTTGCGCCACTTTGCATTCGTGCCGGGCCGGTTAACCGCTGTGTTCGACATGGACGCAATTGCAGCAACACTGACGGCAGTTTCGCGCGACGCCAATCAACTCGATATCGCGCGCTATTTTCTGGACGACGCCAGCGCTCAATACTGGACGTTGATCAGTTACAGTTTTCTGCATGGTGATTGGGTGCATCTGGGTGTGAACAGTTTATGGCTGGCGGCATTTGGTGCGCCGGTCGCGCGCCGATTGGGATGGCTGCGCTTTCTGGCCTTGTTTGTCGTTACCGCAATTGCTGGTGCGCTGGCTTATTATGTTTTTCACCGGACCGATTTTGTGCCGATGGTGGGGGCGTCAGCATCCATATCAGGCATCATGGCGGCGGCCATACGCTTCGTGTTTGTCCCCGGCGGTCCGTTGGGGCCGCCGCTCTATCCGTTTCCCTTGCCACCCCATCTTGCCGCAAGGCTGCCCGCGGTGGGGCTGATCGCAGCCCTGTCAGACCGGCGTGTTGTTCAATTCACGCTGACCTGGTTCATCATCAACTTCGTGTTCGGTCTGGCATCCATTCCGCTCGGGATTACGGCGGCTGCGGTTGCATGGGAGGCCCATGCAGGGGGATTTCTGGCGGGATTTCTTCTGTTCTCGCTGTTCGATCCACCGCCGCCTGATCCATCGGAATTCGGCGACTCGTTGCCACAAGATGATTGGCTTCGACGCGATCATACCTAAGGCGGTTGCGATTGACTCATGTGTCAATCGGAACACCCGGTGCGCGTGATTTTTGTCCAATCTTGAGCCATGCCATTTCGCTGATATTGATACGCCTTGTCAGCGACGCTTTGCGGGCGCATCCTTTGCAGGTTGGCGGCGACATTCCGTCTTCGCTACGCAGAGAGGAGACTGCCCATGTCGGTTGCTCAAATTCTTTCTGGCAAAGGTACGTCTGTAGTTACAACGACGCCTGAGAAAACCCTGCACGAGACTGCTCAGTTAATGGCGCAAAAGGGAATTGGCGCTGTTCTTGTGTGCGCTTCGGCAGGGGAGATTTCGGGGATCATTTCGGAGCGGGACATCATGCGCGCTATTGCTGGCGCAGGCGCGCAAGCGCTGGAGCAACACGTGTCCAGCCACATGACGCAAAAAGTGATGACTGCCGAACTGAACTCAACTGTGATCAGCGTGATGCAACGCATGACAGCAGGGCGATTCCGTCACATGCCTGTTTTGCGCGATGGTGAGCTGGCGGGCGTCGTCTCCATTGGCGATCTCATCAAGCATCGCCTCTCCGAGCTCGAACATGAACAGGAAGTGTTGAAGGAATATATCGCAACGGCCTGATCAGCAGGCCGCGCACAAAGTCATAACGCAGCAGCTGACGCCAACACTTCGCGGATATCGGGCAGCGCCTTGCGTGCGGCCTCGCGGCCCATCGCAATCATTTCCGCTGCGCGATGGAAATCAAAGAAGCCGATGCCCGACAGACGCGGCGAAATGGAAATATCTGGCGGGTCGCCTGCAAGGCGTGAGCGGGCGATGCGATCCTGCGTGATGTTGAAAGCGTCAACCATGGCGGTGGCGATGCCTGGCGCCCCGTTTTCACCGCCTGCAAACTGACGCCGGAACAGGCTGGCCGGATTGCGTAGAAGAGGTAGAAACCCTGAAGTTTCCTGCTGGGAAGCCTCGGCTTCATGCTTAAATTCGCCCAGCGCATTTTCCGCGATGGCTTCCTCGGACACGGCCGGTTTGCGAATGTCGCCGTTCACATTCAGCGCGATCACAATTTCGGCGCCGAGCACGCGGCACACAGTGACTGGAACCGGGTTGACCAGAGCGCCGTCAAACAGCCAGCGGCCATTGATCTTGAGTGGCTCGAAAATGCCGGGCAGTGCATAGGAGGCCCTGATGGCATCAACGAGGCGGCCCTTGTTGAGCCAGATTTCATGGCCTGATCCCATCTCGGTCGCGACAGCGGAAAATTTGGTGGGAAGGTCCTCGATCCGCGTATCCTGAAGCGTCAAGTCCAGTCGATTTTTCAAGCGCGCGCCGGAAATCAGGCCTGAACCCGAGAAGGAAAAATCCATCAAGGAGAACATGCGCCGCTTGGTCATGCCGAGCGCGAAATCCTCGATGTCGCCCAGTTTACCTGCCGCATGACAGCCACCGACGATAGCGCCGATTGAAGTACCCGCAATCACATCGGGAACGATGCCGGAAGCTTCAAGTTCGCGCAGGACGCCGATATGCGCCCAGCCGCGAGCCGAGCCCGCGCCAATGGCAAGGCCAATCTTGGGCTTGCGGCCCCTTGGACGTGTCATTATTGCGCCGCCGCTGTCGCTGTTGCTTGCGCGTTCTTCCGTGCGTATGCGCGCATTCGAACTGAACCAACTCATAGAAAGGCTCCGGGTTTTTGTCCGGTTGGATTTGGCGAATTCCCAGAGCCGCCAATTTGCGCCTCGAAAGTGGATACATATTTAATAAAGCCAGGGGCGATTTCCAGACGTAGTTAATAGATAAAGCCTATCGGGCTACCGCATAGCCAGGCGAATGCCCGCATCACTGCTCTCGATGGTCCGATAAAAACAGGATTTCCGGCCCGTATGGCAAGCGCCACCGTCCCCGCCTGCGACGACTTTCAGCAATATCGCGTCCTGATCGCAATCGGTGGAGGCTTCCAGAACCTTTTGGGTCTGGCCGGAGGTGTCGCCTTTGCGCCAGAGCTGATTTCGCGAGCGGGACCAGTAATGGGCAACGCCAGTCTCAATCGTCAGCTGCAGCGCTTGTGCATTCATATACGCAACCATCAGGATTTCGCCGGTGGATGCTTCTTGTGTAATGCAGACAATGAGGCCGTCGGCATCAAATTTGGGCGTGAAGCTCAAGCCTTCTTCAAGCTCGGCCTTGGCGCCGCGCAGGGCGAACGTGAATGGTTTTGGGGACATGGGTGTGATCCGGGAAGTTAGGCGCGTGTGATAGCATGTTCCGATAATTTCACCAGCGACCAGTGCTCCGCCCAATTGAAGGTGTTAGAGCGACCTCCATGAACACAGATCAGGGATTGTCGCGTTTGCTTTTATGCGTATCACTTTGATGTCAATCAATGAGGCCAAATTGGTTTCGATTATTTTTAATCGCTAACTTCGAGGGAGGGTGGAATGCGGAAACCTGTCCGTATTGGGGCCTGGAAATAATCCGAGCGTGGGTGCCTTCCGGAATTTTCGTTTTGATTGAAATGCAGAGCAGATCAGATCGGATTCTGTCTGGGAGGAAATGCGATGAGCTCTGACATCACGAGATTTTCGAAAATTTCTGATCCGTTTTCAATCGTACTCGTCTTACTGGGGGTTTCAGGGCTCCTGGCATCAACCAGAGTTGCTACCGGACAAGAGTTATACGGGACACTTCAGAAAATCACCCGCGCCAACACATTGACGATTGGCTTTCGAGAAAGTTCGCCGCCGTTTTCCTTTATCGGTGATAACCGGCAGCCCAGTGGGTATGCCATCGACCTTTGCAACAAAATTGCTGAGGACGTTAAGGTCATGCTAGGAAAGCCTGATCTGAAAGTTGATTTTCTGCCCGTTACTCCGCAGACGAGAATCCCGCTGGTCGCGAACCACACTGTCGATATGGAATGCGGGTCCACCACCAATACGCTTTCCCGCCAGCTTGATGTGGATTTCTCTTCGATCTTTTATACAACTGGCACACGCATTCTCACGCGGAAGATTTTTGGTGCAAAGGAGATCGGGGATTTTCAGGGTAAATCGATCGGCGCCGTGACCGGTTCGACCAATGAACGCGCGATCCGGGGCATGGTGGATGCCGGCAGATTGAAAGATATTCGCCTTGTTGGTGTCAGTGATTATTCAAATGGCCTGACGGCGCTGGAAGGAAAAAGTATTGACGGTTTTGTCACGGATGACATCGTTCTTTTTGGCTTGCTGGGCAAGTCCAGCATGAAGTCCGAACTGGAAGTTATCGGTCGTTTTCTGACTTATGATCCCTATGGGATCATGATCCGGCGAGACGATTCAGCCTTTCGGCGGGTGGTCAATAAAACACTGGCGGATCTCTTCCGCTCGGGCGAAATCTGGAAAATCTACGCAAAATGGTTCGATCCGATTGGCGTTCCTGTTAGTCCGCTGCTGAAAGCTGCGGTCGAACTGCAGGCACTGCCGGAGTAAGGACTGTATTGCAGCCCCTCCCTGGGTGATCTCTCATCATCACACAAGTTTGCTTCGCATTTGCCGGCAATTGAGTCATGATGGGGGCCTCAACGAGGATCGTGTCATGAGGCCAGGGGCTCTGTTTCTATCCTGTGCAGGTCTATTCTTCACCGCTGCCGCGTTCGCAGCGCCTACATCGCTTCGCCTTGCGCAGGACGTAAAGGCGGAGGGATGTCCGCATTTGCTTTCGCAGGGGCCGGCGCGAATTTTGCCTGCAGCCGTGGGCAAAGACCAGATGGCGCTGACGTTTATTGGCCATGCGACGTTTCTGTTGGAGACGCCGGCGGGCCTGAAAGTCGCAACCGATTATAACGATTATGTACGGCCTGCCGATCCGCCCGATGTCATCACCATGAACAGGGCGCATCAGGGGAATCGGGTGAATAAAAATTCTCACGCGGCAACGAGGCTGGCGAGGTAGTCGTCGTCCCATCCGGCGGCCTTGCGGCGCAGACGGATGGAACTCTTTCCCGGTGCCACGCGCAGTAGATTGCAGGCGACGCGCCGGCAGGTC
>CAMDKB010000017.1 GCA_945901195.1 Rhizobium sp. Q54 | reverse complement strand
CCTAAAGGCCTTGTTGCCTGTGCCAGCCACTTCTTCTCTTTAGCATCCAGCAGCGGGGCGAGGGTTTTGCGCACTTGTACGTGATATGTATCGAGCCATTTCAATTCGTCGTGCGTAAGCAGGGATGTCTCGATGCAACGAAGGTCAACCGGCGCAAGCGTGATGGTCTCAAAACCAAACATTGGCCGTTCGCCACCAGCGATCTCGCGTCTTTCGACAACAACGAGATTTTCGATGCGGATGCCATAAGCGCCGGTCTTGTAATAGCCGGGTTCGTTGGAGCAGATCATGCCTGCTTCAAGTTCTGCGACAGAAGCTCTTGAAATGCTCTGCGGGCCTTCGTGAACCGAGAGATAGGAACCAACACCGTGTCCGGTGCCGTGATCGTAATCAAGGCCTGCCTGATAGAGGGCAGAGCGGGCGAGAATATCAATATGCTGGCCGCGTGTGCCTTTGGGAAATACCGCGCGGGCTATGGCGATATGGCCCTTCAACACTCGCGTAAAGCGATCACGCATTTCTTTTGAGGGAGCGCCAACCGCGATGGTGCGTGTGATGTCGGTTGTGCCGTCTTCATATTGTGCGCCGGAATCGAGCAGGAATAATCCCTTGCTGATGCGGCGATTGGTCTTTTCGGTCACGCGGTAATGTACGATGGCTCCATTCGGGCCGGCGCCCGAAATGGTCGGGAACGAAATTTCTTTCAACTTGCCGGTTTCGCGGCGAAACGATTCCAGCGCCTTGACCGCATCGATTTCGGTCAGCTTGCCGTTGGCCGCGCGCTCATCAAACCAGCACAGGAAGCGCACAAGGGCCGCGCCATCGCGTTTATGCGCCACACGCGCGCCATCAAGTTCAGTCGCGTTCTTGATCGCCTTGAGTGCGCGAATGGGGCTGGGGGCCAGCAAGATCTTGCCGCCCGCTTTTTCCAGCGTATCCGCAAACAGGGAAGGGGTGGTCGATGAGTCCAGCAAAACATGGGCGCGCGTCTTGCCGAGCTTTTTCAGTTCGCCGATCAGCGCGTTGGGCGGCGCGAGGGTAGCAAGGGGTTGCAGCGCCTTGCGCAACTTGTCCTCGATGCGCGACGCTTCAATAAAGAGTTGCGATTTTCCCTTGGCGTGCAGAACCGCAAAGCACAGCGCGATGGGTGTATGCGATACATCGGCGCCGCGCAGGTTGAACAGCCAGGCGATATCGTGGGGGTCACTGATCAGCATGGCGCTGGCTGCGCCGAGTTTTGATTTCACGATTTTGAATTTCTCGCGCGCATCCATTCCCGCAAAGCGCCTGGGGTGAAGATGCACAGGCCTGGCGGGCTTTTCCGGTCTGTCGATCCAAATCGCGTCAAGTGGATTGGATGCGCAGGGGACGAGCGTTGCGCCGGCCGTTTTTGCGGCTTTGGTATAGGTCTCGCGCACGGAGGGGGTCAGGAGCCAGGGATCGTAGCCGAGACGCGCGCCTTTCTTGAGGTTTTGCGAAATCCATCGTGCTGGAGTTGTGTCTGCAATCGGTACGGGAGCAAATATCTTGACGTCTACTTGCTCGCCGACCTGCAACGTATAGCGCCCATCGATGAAGATGGCGGCTTTTTCCCGCAGCACGATTGCAAGGCCGGCTGAACCTGTGAAACCAGTCAGCCATACGAGGCGTTCCGCGCACGGCGGCACATATTCACTCTGGTGTTCATCGGCACGCGGTACAATGAAACCATCGAGCTTCTGGCGCGCCAGTTCCTTGCGCAAGGCCGCAATGCGCGACTTGCCGTGCGATGGATCAGCGCTTTCAAGAAACGTCTGGTACGAGCCTTCGAACATGCGGTGGCCTCCGGTATATCAGGCGGGCCGTGCCGCCGCGCCGCCGCGGCGCAAATGCAAGGTTGCCCAGCCGTCGATATTGATGCGACGGGCAAGCTTCAGGTCATGCGCCGCATAAGCCGTGAGCACTCCGGGCACATCGCGCTCCAGAAGACCGGAGAGGATGATGTCGGCCCCGCCCGTCGCGGCTTTCGCAATGGAAGGAGCAAGTCCACGCAGGGGCTTTGCCAGAATATTAGCCAATATCAGGTCATATGGACCGCCCGAACGCAGCGCCGGATGCTCCAGACCTTTGGCCGTGACAGGGCGAACCCAGGGGCCTGCGCCATTCAGCACCGCATTGGCGCGCGTGGCCTCTACCGATATGGGATCGATATCTCCCGATGTCACCGGGGCGTGCAAAACCTTGGCTGCGCCGATGGCGAGCACGCCGGTGCCTGTGCCGACGTCGAGCACCTTGTGCGGGCGGCGGCATTTCAGGATTGCGTCAAGCATGACCAGGCAACCGCGGGTGGTGCCATGATGGCCTGTGCCGAAAGCCAGCGCAGCTTCTATCTCCAGGGCGATATCATTGGACTTGGGCGAACTCCGGTCATGAGAGCCATGCACCAGGAAACGACCTGCCCGGACTGGCGCTAGGCCTTCCAGCGATGAGGCGATCCAGTCCTTCTGTTCGATGAGCGAGAAAACACCGGCGGTGGCGGCTTCTGCGCCGGCCGCGCTGGCGACGAGTTCGCGCACGTAATCCTCATCGGGCTCGCTGCCGAAATAGGCTTCCAGCACCCATTCGCGGCTGCCCCAGTCTTTTGTGTCGGGCTTAAGCTCGAAGGCTGACGCGGCAGCATCTGCTGGGTCGAACATCTCCACGATGAGATCGGCGACGGCGCGCGCGGACTTCTCGTCGCAAATGAGGCGGAACACGTGGGCGGCGTTGTTGGGGGGCAGGCCTTCAAGCATGGCCTGCGATAACATGGGCGCATTGACTTGGCGAGAGGCAGCTTTGCGCGCGTGTCTGGCGCGAGCGAGTTAGGGGAAAGGCAGGTTGGCGCTGGCCGCTGCTTGAGTTACTTTGACGCCATGAAACAGAACCGATTCACTTGGGCCCGATTCACATGGGCGGTGGTATGCGCCGCTGCGTTATTCATGCTCGCTGGGCCGGCGCGTGCAGATGAACCGAAGGCATCGCCGTTGCGGGCGCCGTTGCCCCTCAGCGAACCCGTGTCGCCGCCCGCAAAGCCCGCAGGGGTTTCCGTGCTGAGCTGGGGCGCAGACAACGCCCTGTGTGCGGAATGGACCAATTCGTGCGTTGTCTGTCAACGCAACGAGGTTGGTGTTTCCGCCTGCTCCACGCCCGGCATTGCCTGCCAGCCCAAAGATATTATCTGCCGGCGGCAGATTGCGAAAAAGCCTTGAAGGCTTGAGCGAGAGTGCATTGCAGCCCCGTTGGGACTGCGATAGTGCCTTGACGTTTTATGCATCTGCGGATGGAAAACCAGTTCGCAAACGCTTTAGCTAGTGAGCAGTTTTTCTATCTCATTTATTGGCTTTTTCACGTAATCATGTGCGATTTCGTTACGAAGAACGTTTTTCAGCGCGGGATTATAGTGCGCGCGCATCATGCCAAGAGCGCGGGGCGGGGCGCATATCGTCAGATCCCTGATCTTGCCCTGCTGGATATGGGATTCGAGATCAGTCACAATATTATGCAGGAATTGTTCTTCGGCGCGATCATGCCAATCGGTCTGCTCTACCGAGCTGTGTGCACTGCCGTTGGAGGCATGGACCCGGCCTGGACGTTCCGCTCCCAGTTCCCGGGTTGACAGATCATCCTGTTCACGCACGGACAAGGTCTTGAGGTTGGGAAACTTGGCGTCGCCAATATTTTCGAGAATCAGAGCTTTTGCGCCGTCGCATACGACAACCCATTCGCCTTCGGCGAGTTTCACTGCGGTCATGGTTCTTTGCCTCCTTTTGAAGAAGCTATATTAAGCGCTTCATTCCGGGCGGAATTGAGCCAGCGCAAATTTGCCACTCGCCGCTGTGCCCGCCAGTTGCGCTATACTGACGCTTGCTGCACCATCGCCGGCAAATGAGGACGTGGAATGGAACAGAGTTCGCAGAAGACAGGGAACGTGCAGGTAAACTCGGGCAATGCTCACAGTGGTGACAACCAACGTGGCCCGCGGGATCTTCGCGAATGGCTGGATCTTGTCGAAGCCGACGGCGGGTTGAAACGCATTACAGCGCCTGTCAGTGCGAAAGAGGAATTATCGGCACTGACATTGATGGTGGCGCAGGATGAAAATTCGGCGGCGCTCCTGTTCGAAAATATTTCAGGCAAAGTGGAAACTGGCGATTACGCAGGCGCCAAGGTGCTTTCCAACATGCTGGGAGCGAGCAAGCGGCGGTTTGCCCTCGCGGTCGGGCTTGATCCAAATCTTACGTCCAACGAACTGATCCTGGCCATGCGCGAACGCGGCGCGCGGCGCATACCGCCTGTCAACGTCGCGCCGGAAACGGCACCCGTAAATGAAATCATTCTGACAGGCGATGAAATCGACCTGACGAAATTGCCCGCGCCGCGCTTCTGGCCGCGCGATGGCGGGGATTATATCGGCACCGGCGATATCACTTTCACACGCAGCCCGGATACGGGCCGTATCAATGTTGGCTGTTACAGGCAGATGCTGCAGGGGCCTCGCCATGTGGGCATGTATTGCTCGCCGGGCAAGCATGGATTGCTGGATCGCGAGGCGTGGTGGGCGCGCGGCGAACCGTGCGAAGTTGTGGCGGCCTACGGCATCGATCCGGTGTCGTTCATGGTGGCGGCGCAATCCTACAGCGCCGATACGCCGGAGCTGGATATCATCGGGGGGCTCACGGGCGTGCCGATGGAGCTTACAAAAGGCGTTGCGGTTTCATTGCCCATTCCTGCGCGTGCAGAAATCGTGATCGAAGGCATTGTGCGGCAGGGCGACGTGGCAATGGAGGGGCCGCTTGGAGAATTCACCGGCTATTACGGACGGCCGGAATCTCCGCAGCCTGTCATTGAAGTGAAAGCGCTGCATATGCGGCGCAAACCAATCCTGACCGCAGCGTTGATGGCGACCTACCCGGCCTGCGAGATCGGCGCCTATTACGCGATCATGCGGTCCGCGGCGATCTGGGACGACATGGCGCGTTTTGGAATCCCTGGCATTTGCGGTGTCTATTCGCATCCGGCTGCAGCCTCTGGATGGGGCATGGTGGTGGTGTCGATCAAACAGATGTACGCGGGCCATGTGGCGCAGGCGCTGGCGGCGGCAGCACAATGCCCTGCGGCGGCCTATTTCACCAAATGGATCATCGCCGTCGATGAAGATGTCGATCCCGCCGACATGAATCAGGTGGTGTGGGCGATGTCGACACGATGCAACCCAGTGGATGACATCGATTTTCAACGCAAGACCTGGTCGACTGGCCTCGACCCCAGCCGTTTTGTGCCGGAGCTGCGGCCGTATGGCTCCAAAGCCATGATCGACGCCTGCAAGCCGCATCAATACATCAAGGATTTTCCCGTGCGCACTTTGTTGCGCGACAGCGTTTACAAGAACGCCGCCGCCCGCTGGAGTGAGCTGGGCCTTGATGGCGTGCCGCCTGTGTTCAGCGCACTGGAAAAAGACTGAGCGCGGCCCTGTTTTCTATTCGGCAGCCGCTTTGTCAATTGCGACCCGCGCGCCCACCTGATCGGCAAAAGCTATGCCTTCGGGTGCCTTGAAGCGGGCGGAGCGTACACGATAGCTGCGCGGGTCGAGTCCCGGCGGGGTTTTGCCGGCAGTGTGGTCTTTCAGCGATTGCAGCAGCAGGCGGCGAATCTTGATGATCGCTGTGTCACTGACTCCCAGATGCTCGATCGTTCGGTCAGCTACATAGCCCATGCTTTCCTGAACCGCGCAATCCTGAATGCCAAGACCGCGCATGCCGGTGTAGGATTTGCCGCTCGTCTGAAGGTCGCGATCAAGCATATATTCGTTGGACTTGTTGGCGATGGCTGTATCGGTACCGGGGATATTCTCGGTGTGAATGGAGTGATAGTCCTTCGACATTTTCAGTTCGACTTCTGTCAAGGGATGATCGGGACTGAAGTCGACGCTGTAAAGCATGGTGTGATGATCATCCACGGGTACCCATACGTGCGCGCCCGCCGGCTCGCTCGCGATGATCTTGTGAAATGGCATCAGCATCACATTGGCGGACCAGAAGACCTCGGCCTCGTTACTGCCCTGTTTGGGTAAGTCGCGGCCAGTGCCTGCAACAAATCCAAAATCAGTAGGGACAACTTCATAACGGGAGGGGACGCTGGAGACGCTCATATCGATAGTGCCGCCGTGCAGAAAGGCCAGGTGACTTGTGTCGAATCCACCTTCAAAGGCTTGCAGCCAGTTGCATTCCTGAATGTGCCGCGTGACATAGCGATGCGAGGGCGGAACCATCGTCCATTCAAGTTCGGGAAACTCGGGCCTGGATTCAGCCGGGCCCATGTAGGTCCACACAACGCCACCACGTTCGAGGCAGGGATAGGCCTTGATACTGACCTTGCGTTGCAATGTGCTACCGGGTGGTTCGCTCGGCAAATCCACGCATTTGCCTTCAATGTCGAATTTCCAGCCGTGATAAACGCAACGCAGTCCGCAGTCTTCGTTACGGCCATAAAACATCGACGCTGTGCGATGAGGACAGCGCTCATCAATCAGGCCAACACGTCCTTGCGTATCGCGGAAAGCCACGAGGTTTTCGCCCAGCAGGCGCACGCGCACAGGCGGGCCATCCGGCTTTTCAATCTGGTGCGTGAAAACAGCTGGTATCCAGTAGCGCCGCATGAGAGCGCCCATAGGCGTGCCGGCTCCAACACGGGTTAGCAGATCATTATCTTCCTGCGAAAGCATGGTGTGTGTCCCCTTGAATTATCATGGCTTGCGCTGATAGGGCCCGAGCGTCTTCAACGCTTCGGCGGCAATGGAAATATCCATCGCGTCTTTCAATTCCACATTTCCCTGGATGAGCCCGCGTGCGCGGAAATAATCGAGATCGGTCTGCAAGCTTTCAGGCCGCAGGCGTCCATCCGGATCGGCGCTATGCACCTGAATGCCGCGATAAACCGATGGGTCTTTTATAGCGCTGTATTCGTTCAGGATAGCGATCATGTCTTCGGAGCCAGGGCCGCTCAGGCGCCCATTGATGATGACCGAATGATAATCGCGATTGCCGCGCAAAAGGGCGCGCATGAAACCGACGGCCTTTTCCCGGTTTTCGCGGATGAATTTTTCCGAATACAGAGTCACGGCGATCTGGTGGTTTGGAAAAATCTCGTCGTCACTGAGCAATTTTACCGCCAGCCCCCGCGAGACAGCCATGGACACCATAGGTTCGGTCAAAAAGCCGCCGTCGACAGCCTTGTTTTCAAGTGCGGTGACCATCTGCGGGAAGGAAAGAAAGACCGGCTCCATATCGCGCAGGCTGATGCCTGCCTTTGCGAAAGCCATGTCGAGCGAAGTGCTGGTGGCTGTTCCGGGCGCGGGCAAGGCAATCTTGAAGCCCTTGAAATCAGACAGTGTCTTGAAACGCCCAGTCTCCTGATGATCTTTGCGCACCATCAGTGCGCCGGAGCCGAAACCGGGCACAGAGGTGCTCTTGTCGGCCACGATTTTCAGCCCGATGCCACGCGCGACCGCGTTGAACAAACCCGCAGCGACGCCGCCGCCACCGACTTCCAGGTCATTCGAGCCAAGCGCCGTAATCATTCGCGCCGCTGCAGCAAAGGAAACAAACTCAGCCTTGATGCCTTCAGCGGCGAAGTATCCGCGCTTGTCGGCCACGAAAAGCCCAACATCGGCAGCATTATTGGTGATGCCCACGCGGATGGGCACAGGCTGAGCTAACGCAGGCGAGGTCAACAGGCCAACGCTCAGCGCCGCTGCAATAATCAGACGCCGCATTAATCCCTCCCTTTTTTGGAAGATTGCCCTGTTGTGCTGGTTTCGGCAAGACTCGCACGTTGACGACTCGCAGGCGGGTGCAGAGGCTGTTGTATCCGCTGGTCCTGATTGCTTGGCGCGCCCTCTCGCCAATTGCTCCGCAAGCGGCTATCAATTGCTTAAATGGTGGCGGCAGCCGGCCCTGGGAGGACAATATGGACGATAGCAGACAAGTGCGCACGCCCGCGCCGGTACTCACACCCGCCGAGATGGAAGAGCGTCTTGCGTTGATGCGCAAGTTTCCGACAGCCATGGATCTGCGCGCCCGTGCACGACGCCTGATGCCGAACTTTGCCTTCGAATACATGGATGGAGGCGCGGGCATTGATGGCGGAATCAAGCGGAATTGGGCAGCGCTCGATGCGGTGGAACTCGTGCCGCGCTATGGCAAGGTTGTAGCGCCACCGCCAGCCGACACGATGCTTTTTGGCCGCGCGTATTCGGCGCCTCTTGGTATAGCGCCCATTGGCGGGCCGGGCACAGCCTTCCCAGGCGCTGAAACCTATTTCGCCCGCGCTGCGCAGGCTGCGCGTGTTCCCTACACGCTGGGTGTGCTTTCCGGCATCACCGTTGAAGATGCTGCGAAGATTGCGCCGGATGTCCTCTGGTATCAGCTCTATCGCTTCTCCAACAATGATCACAAGATCGGCATGGACCTTGTTGACCGTGCGCAGCGTTCGGGCGTGCACGTGCTCGTGCTGACGATAGATACGCCCGCCCGCACTGTGCGTTCGCGTGAAGTGAAGAGCGGCATCGTCAATCCCTTCAAGCTCACCATGCGGTTACGCCTTGATGCGATGACATCGCCGCACTGGCTGTCGTCGCTGGCGAAGAACGGCATCCCGCGTTTTGTGTCGCTGAACCCCTATATGCCGCCCAACACAAGCCTTGCTGACTCGGCTGCTTTCGTGCGGCGCGAACAGGGCGGCGCTTTCACCTGGGAAGAAGTGGAGAAGTATCGCGCGCGCTGGAAAGGCCCGCTGGTGCTGAAAGGCGTGCTGCATCCTGCGGACGCGGAGAAGGCTGTGTCGCTGGGTGTCGATGGCCTCTTTGTCACCAATCATGGCGGCCGCCAGATCGAGGCGTTGCCGACCTCCATCGATGCGCTGCCTGCCATCAAGGCCGCTGTCGGAAACAAGGCGACGCTCATTCTGGATAGCGGCGTGCGCTCGGGCATCGATGTTGCGCGCGCGATTGCGTGCGGCGCTGACGCGGCTTTTGCGGGCAAGAGTTTTCTGTGGAGTCTTGGCGCACTGGGGCCGAAAGGACCCGGTCATCTCATCAATGTTTATACGGACGATGTGCGCGCCACCCTGGGGCAGCTCGGCTGCAAGTCCGTGGAGGAATTGCATGGCGTCACCGTGCGGCACCCCGGCGCGTGGAAATTGGCAGATTTTGGGGCGTAGAGATCATACGGGCGCCGCCAAACTTCGATCCGGGATCGGCCGCTAAAAGAAAGACGAAAATGAATATTTTGAATGGGCAGGTCGCTTTGGTGACCGGCGCGAGCCGGGGACTTGGAGAGGCGACAGCACGGGCGATGGCTGCTGTTGGCGCGACTGTCGTTTTGACAGCAAGAAGCGCTGATAAAATTGCCGCTATTGCGAGCGAAATCATTAGAGCTGGTGGCAAGGCCCTCGCTATCCCCTGCGACACGGCAGATTACGCCCAGGTCGAACATGCGGCGAAGGAAGCCACGGCGAAATTTGGCCGTGTCGATATTCTCATCAACAACGCCGGTGTCATTGAACCCATAGCCACTGTGGCAACATCCGATCCCGCGCTCTGGGCGCAAAACATCAACATCAATCTGGTGGGCGCCTATAATTCCCTGCGCACCATTTTGCCCGGCATGCTGGCGCAGGGCAGCGGCTGCATCATCAACATTTCCTCCGGCGCAGCCTATCGCATACTCGAAGGCTGGAGCGCCTATTGTGCGGGGAAGGCAGGCCTCGTCATGCTGACCAATGCCGTGCATCTGGAAAACGCAGCCAAGGGTATTCGCATTTTCGGCTTCTCGCCCGGCACCATCGACACAGAGATGCAAGCGACAATCCGCGCCTCCGGCCTCAACGCCATCAGCAAAATCCCCCGCAGCGAATTGCTGCCCGTCGCCGACGCCGTGCGCGGTGTTTTATATCTGTGCGGTGGCACGGGCGATGATCTCACGGGCAAGGATGTGTCCATGCGCGATGAGGTGTTTCGCACGCGGATCGGATTGGGGTGAGGGGCACCGCGTCCATATCGGCCGTCGCCGGCCACTCGGACCGACATCATAAGCCCAAAATGCCTGGCCCAAGACTCCGCCCAACAAAGGCAGGGGCAGGAGCGCTGCTATCAGAGGATCTCGCTAACGCATCTATCGGCGGATTCGAGAGCACCTTCAAGATAGCCGCCGAACTGCGAAGCCGTCTCGGTCGAGCCGAGCAGCAGGCGGCCATCGCAAAGGGATGACAGGCCTGCGGGCAAGCCATACTCGGGATGACGATAGAGAGGCGTCGCATCACTGGGCGCCGCTGTAAAAACATCCTGCGCCCAATCCTTCAGAAAGAATTCAATTGGCTGCGCGGCCTCCGGGCCAAACAGGCTTTCCAGTGGCATTGTCACATCGTTTACGGCTTGCGCCATCCGCGACAGCCCGGTAGCCAAGTGAATGAAAAAAATCAGTTACAGCGGCTATCGGTTCCCGCCCGAGATCATCCACCAGGCTATTTGACTCTACCTTCGGTTTTCGTTGAGCTTCCGGGATGTCGAGGATTTGCTCGCCGAACGGGGTATCGCGGTCTCCTACGAGACCGTTCGGCGTTTGGTGAATCATTTCGGGCCGTTGATCGCGGCGGATCTGCGCAAGCGCCGGCCAAAGCCTCACACGACGTGGCACCTTGATGAGGTTTACCTCAAAATCGATGGCCGCCACGTTTACCTCTGGCGCGCCGTCGACGCCGAAGGCGAAGTGCTCGATGTGCTTGTCCAGTCGAAGAGAAATAAGCAGGCTGCTCTGAAACTAATGCGCAAACTACTCAGGAAATATCGGTTCGTTCCAGAGACTTTCATCACCGGCGACCTTCGTTCCTATGGCGCGGCGGCGCGCGATCTGGGGATCGAACTACGCCATCGCACCGGGCGATGGCGAAACAATCGAGCGGAGAATTCGCATCAGCCGACCCGCCGACGAGAATGTAAGATGCAACGTTTCAAGAGCGCCGGCTCCGCCCAACGATTTCTCTCAACCCACGCCGCAGTTTATAACACCTTCAACGTCCAACGCCACCTGACTACAGCCTCCACGCGCCGGACATTCCGCGCGGCCGCGATGAACACGTGGCGTACGGCAGTCGCGGCTGCGTGAGAAAATACGAATTGCGGCTTTTTGCATTCTCGATTCCATAACGTGACAAAGCCATCCCCAAGCCTGCGGTGTTGTCTGCGCATAATAGCGCGCTAGTCTGATAATGGCGGGATGACGCGGACAACATCAGGGCCAACGGGTCAACCATCCGCGCAAACAGGCCGAAGACATGACCGCACCCACGATTCTCAGAAAACTTCAAAAAATCCCTTGATCCGCGGGCGCCGTCCAGACATGACAACACCCTGTCGAGGGCAAAAACAGTGCTTGACGCGTTCGCCCTTGTTGGTATGTTCCCCCTATTAATCGCGGCATTCCCGGCGAAAACGAACCTAGTTGGAGGGAAAGATGTTCGCGCAGATTGAAATCAAGGACCCCATAGAAAAGGTCGTCGAAGACTGGGATTATTTGAACGAGAAGGTGCTCAAGCATTATTCAACGTTCAAAGTCGCTGGTCACAATATCTTTGGCCTGCGCCGCCGCTTCATCTCCTACGCCAACGGCATGAACGATCCGAAGAAGGGCAATATCAGCCGCTTTTTCGAGCTCGGTCCCAAGGGTGTTTCGGAAGGCACCAATGATCCGCTGAATCTGCGCATCACCACGGCGGGCACACCACATCGCGTCGCGCATAATTTCGGCTATTGGCACATCAACGACAAGGACGAACTCTATATCCCCATCCCCTCCGCCAGCGATGACGAGATGGGTCATTATGTCGTGGTGATGGGCCTGCCGAAAGGGTGCGAGACCGATTCCTTTGCTTGGTATTGCGAGGAATGCGGCACGTTGCTTTACGATCACGTCATTGAGACCGGCCAGACGGGCCTCGCCGGTTTCTGGAAAGGCGAGCGCGAGGCGGTCAATCGCTACAACTTGAGCCCGCATCTGCGTCATTGTCCCGAGTGCAACCATGTCAACCCGCATGGCTATTGCTGGAACAAGGCCAAGGACACGCCGGAGGAAGCAGCCGCCCGGCTGCATTGGTGACGCACGGGGAATGCAAGCCATGGATGGCTCAAGTCTGATCGCCGATCCTGTTCTGCGTTATATCTTCCCGATGAAGCCGGACAGCCAGTTTCTTGGTCGCTGGCAGCGAACCCATGATTACGACATCTGGACCATGTGCCGCCCGGCAAGCGCGCCCGATCTGACGCTCTGGGAAAAGCATGGCGAAGGCGTCATCCGCGTGCCCGATAACGATTCGGTCATGCATATCGTGCATGGCGGCGTGCCACATCATATCGCGGGCCTGTTCGGTTATTGGCGCACCTGCGAATCCGACATCGTCTGGTTTCGTGTGAAGCGCGAGCAACAGGTGCATTACGCCATGGTGCTCGGCGGTTGCCCCAGCGAATATGCGGCCGATACGATCTCCTGGATATGTCCTTCCTGCGCGAATATTCTTAGCGCAAGCGAAATCAAAACCGGACGTAAGGGATTGTCGCGCTTCTGGGCGCAGGAAACCCCGGCAGTGGAGCGCTTCAACGCCAGCACGGCGGAGCGCACCTGCAGCCGCTGCGCACATGTGCATCCGCTTGCCTACACATTCCGCCAACCGGATGCGGCGCCCGCGCCCGCCGGCGACCTCTGGTGACCGATTGTGACAGAAGCCCTGTGTTCCCTCGACGATCTGCCTGACGCCGCGCCAAAACTGTTCAAGGTTGCGAACCAGCAAATTGCGGTCGTGCGCATCGGAGCGCAGGCCTATGCCATCAACGCCTGGTGCCCGCACTGGAACGGGCCGCTAGGCGAAGGCAAGGTGAGCGCCGAGCGGCGCGAGATCGAATGCCCCTGGCACCGCTTCCGTTTTTCACTGACGGATGGCGCATGCGTGGCGACAAACAACCGCCCGCCCGCGACAACCTTTCCGTTGCGGATCGAAAACGGCAAAGTCTTTGTGGACATACCTGCGAGTTAAACGCGCACGGAAGTAAAATAAAAAACATAGGGAGGCAGACTTGAAGGAACGTGTAGACGTCAAAATTCTGGGCGCGGGCGCGAACTGGACCGGGCTCGGCGGGCGCATTTCCATTGGCCTCGACGGCTACTATAGCCGCCTGCCCAAGGGCTCGACGGTCGCGACCGTCACGATGAATCCCGCAGCCGCCTGCTATGAGGGCATTCTGCGTGTCGCCGACGGCACCTATCACATGGCGATCACAACTCCTGGCTGGTTTGCGCGGCTGGCGCTGGAAGGTCTCGACCCCTTCGAGAAATCGATTCCGCTGCGCGCACTCGCGCAATTCCCGCACGACGACCGCATGGCCTTCGCCGTGCGCAAGGATCGCGGGGTCAAGAGTCTCGCGGATCTCGGCGCGCGCAAGTATCCGCTGAAGGTTTCGACGCCGGAGCCCGGCAGCTGGCATCCAGCTGTCTGGGGCGCGCAGGAAATCCTGAAAGAATACGGCTATTCCTACGAAGACATCGTGAAATGGGGCGGCAAGATGCTGGCCGACCGCCCGCGCTTTGTGAACGATCCCGCTGCGCCGCTAATCAGCGAGGATTTCGACGCCGTGTTTGATGAGGCGCTGATGACGCGGCGCTGGAAGCGCCTCACCGATCAATACGACCTCGATTTCCTGCCCATCGACGAAGGCGTAATGCGCAAGCTCGAACAGCGAGGCTTCGCGCGCGGCAAGATCGAGAAGGGCCGTTTCCGTGGCGTCGATCAAGATATTCCCGCCATCGATTTCAGCGGCTGGCTGCTCTATTGCCACGAGGATATGGACGAGGAACTCGCCTATCTCACCATCGCGGCGATTGAAGAACAAAAGAAAGAAATCGAGAAAATCTTCCCGCAGCCCCATGCAGCGCTGACGGGACCAGTCGATCTGCATAAGCTCGCGACCGATCCGCCGATCCCCCTGCATAAGGGCGCGGAGCGTTACTATCGCGAGTTCGGCCACATCTGAGGTGGTGGGCCGCGCGAGGGAGGGAAATGAAAATGGCCACGAACTTATTACGCGCCGTCCTGCGTTGCGGCGCAGCCGCGCTGCTGCTGGTAGGCGCAGCGCAATTCGCCGCCTCGCAAACAAAGCCTGTAGTGAAACTCGGCGTCAGCGGCAGGCCCGATCAGGCCTTTTTGGAACTTGCCTACCGGCGCGGCTATTTCGCAGAGCAGGGTCTCGACGTCCAATATGTGCAGGCGGGCTCCGGTAATGAATTCATCGCGCCGCTGGCGATGAATCAATTGCAGGTGTCGAGCGGCTCGCCCAACGCCTCGCTCTTCAATGCGCTCAATCGCGGCATCGACATCCGCATCGTTGCCGACTTCGCCCATCTCGAAGGCCCGGACGACGGGCTTGTTTCCATTGTCGTGCGCAAGGACCTGATCGAGTCCGGCGCGGTGAAATCGCCTGCCGATCTGCGCGGACGCACGATCAGTCTCGGCCTTGGGCGTGGCCAGTATTCCTACATGCTCACCAACACGATGCTGGAGCGCAGCCGCCTCAAATGGAGCGATCTGGAGGTGCGCAATCTCAGTTTCGCGGATTCGCTCGCCGCCATGGGCAATAAGGCGATCGACGCGGGCTTCATGATCGAGCCGCTGATCGCGGCGGCGCGCAAGCGCGGCATCGCCGAAATTTTGTTGAAGGGTGGCGCGGTCGAAAGCGGCGCGCATCTGTCCATCCTGCTGTTCTCGCCCGAATTCGCAAAACAGGGCGATCTGCCAACGAAATTCATGACCGCCTATCTCAAGGGCGCGCGCGATTATTACGACGCGTTCTTTTTGAAGAAGGGGCAGGACGCGGCCATCGATCTTCTGATCCAGCATCTGCCGGTGAAGGATCGCGATGTCTGGCTCACTGCCATGCCGCAATATACCGATCTCAACGGCCGCCTGAACGTGCCGGACATCAAACGCCAGGCGGAAGTCTATCGCAAGCTCGGCGATGTCTCCGGGCCCATGCCCAATATCGACAAGCAGGTCGACACACGTTTCTCCGAGGCGGCGGTAAAGACATTGGGAACGAGATAGACGCGCATGAACAGGACGCGCGGGTATATCGGGCGATGAGCACGGCGGGCGGCGCGAATGCGCGGATCTCGGTGCGTGGCCTGCGTAAGCGCTTTGTCTCGCAGGGCCGCGTGGTCGAGGCGCTGGCGGGCGTTGACCTCACCATCGCCGATGGCGAATTCGTCTGCATCGTCGGCCCCTCCGGTTGTGGCAAGACCACTCTGTTGCGCATCGTGGCCGGCCTTGAGCAGCAGACCTCGGGCCAGGTCGAGATCGCGCGCTCGCCGCGCGCCGCTTCCACGAGTGGCCGCGCTGCGCCGGTCAACTCCATGGTGTTTCAGGAGCAGAGCATATTTCCGTGGATGAGCGTGCGCCGCAACGTCGCCTTTGGCTTGAAGGCGCGCGGCTTTTCGAAGCGCGAACGCCACGCAATCGCCGAACGCTACATCACGAAAGTCGGCCTGTCTGGCTTCGAGGACACCTATCCGCATCAACTCTCCGGCGGCATGAAGCAGCGCGTGTCGATTGCCCGTGCGCTCGCCAACGATCCGGAAATCCTGCTGATGGACGAGCCCTTCGCCGCGCTCGACGAACAGACAAAGCTTATTTTGCAGGGCGAACTCATCGCGATCTGGGAAGAATCCCGCAAGACCGTGCTCTACGTCACCCATTCGATCGACGAGGCGATCCTGCTCGCCGACCGTATCGTGGTGATGAGCGCGCGCCCCGGCAACATCAAGGATATCGTCGATGTCGGCGAAGTGTTTCCGCGCCCGCGCACGGTCGAGCGGGTGAAGTCGAGCCCGCGCTTCGGCGAATTGTTTGGCCACGTCTGGGAACAGCTCAAGGACGAGGTCGCCGCCGCACGCATGCTCGAAGACGCCGCCGCGAGGAGGAAGTAGCCATGCGCCGTCCATTCTTCCACGAGGTATCATGAGCAACGCCCCGGATGAGGCGTCATCGCCATGGCTGACGCAAAAGCGCGTGGAGATCGGCCTGTCCGTGCTCTCACCGCTGGCGCTGCTCGCGCTATGGGAGGTTGGCGTTCACACCGGCTTTGTCGACACGCGCTTCTTCCCTTCGCCGAGCGCAGTGTTCGAGGTGGCGCGCAAGATGATCGTATCCGGCGAGCTGATGACGCATCTGTCGATCAGCTTGCAGCGCATCGTCATCGGTTTCCTGCTGGGCGCGATCCCTGGCATTGCCATAGGGCTTGCGGTGGGGCTCTGGAGCCCGGTGCGCGCCATCGTGCAGCCGCTGGTCGACGCGACATTCCCGATTCCGAAGATAGCGATTCTGCCGCTGTTCATCATGATCTTCGGGCTGGGCGAAGAGAGCAAGTATGCGATCATCGCGACGGCCGTGATCTATCTCGTGCTCATCAACACCGCGACCGGCGTGCGCAATATCGACAAAATCTATCTCGACGTCGGCAAGAATTTCGGCGCGGGCAAATGGCTTACCTTCACCGACATCGCGCTGCCCGGTGCGCTACCGCTCATCGTCGCGGGCCTCAAACTCGGCATGGGCGTGGCCCTGCTCGTCATCGTCTCGGCCGAATTCGTCGGTGCCAAGAGCGGCATCGGCTATCTCATCTGGACGTCTTGGCAGGTGTTCGAAGTCGAGAAGATGTATGTTGGCCTTCTTGTCTCAGCGCTTCTCGGCTTCGTCATGGCGATCCTGCTTGGTTATCTGGAACGCGTGCTGGTTCCGTGGCGGCGGTGATGAACTGCCGCCACGCCCTCAATGTGATTTTGCTCCGAACTGGGACCCCTCAAATAGGGATGCGTAAGTATTTGACGGAACGCAGAAAAGTCGAACAATGAACCCGATTAGTTTGCATCGAACAGGGCCCCACGACGAGGCTTTTTTTATCTTTTATTTCAACTGCTTACAATATATTAGGCAGGGGCCGCGTTGAATGCAAAATTACAACTAGGCAGCAAAGGCCGGTTGGTATCCTATTCTCCCATCACTATAGAAATATTACGAAACGACTTATTACAGGATGAAGTCCGACGCAGTAAGCCCCAGACCAGTACAGTGGCTTCTGCGGTTTCGCGCAACCCGGCCTTTCGTAGGCCGTCAAGGAAGTGGTCGCGATCAGTTCCAGGTATTGTTGGAATCTGCCTTGTGGAATAGCTGACACTTGCCAGTGTATTGTATGATATCAAATCATCGATCGCCTTTTCGGCTTCGTCAACCTTATTTAAATGTCCGAGAGCTGATATTAGGACGGCTCTCGGCACCCAGGTACCCCCGCTCAAAATGGACTTGCGCGCCCAAGGAATAACATTTTCGTGATCTTGTAAGTAAAGGTACACCATCGCATATCTGGCGTAAAAACGGTCGATATGAATATCCCTTGGACTTAGCGCCAAGGCTTTATCTAAAAGTGGGAGAGCTTCAATAGGTCGGCCCGAATGTACAAGAGCAGTGGCCTTACCATGATATGCTTCAGCAAAACTTGGATTAAGGTCAATCGCAATCTCGTATTCGTGAATGGCAGCACCAAAATTGCGTTTACCTAAGTATCCTTGGCCAAGAGACCAGTGGCAGCGCGGATCCTTATTGTTCAATTCTACAGCACGCCTACCGGCTATCAATGCGTTCTCGTAAACAGAATCTGAAGCATTGCCTTGGAAGGCATAAAAGAACAACGATTCGGCAATGCCAGCGTAGGCCAAGGCAAAGCCTGGATCACGCGATAACGCATTTTCGAACAAGTGCCGCGCTTTCTCAACAGTGTCCAAATCTTGAAATTTTTCAAGCAAAAACATTCCACGATAATAAAGGCCCCAAGCACCCAAATCTTCTGGCTGCTGCAATTTATCGCGCTCATATTCAGCACGGCTAAGTTTTGGTCCGATTTGCGCTACAATGCCAAGAGACAGTTCGTCTTGAAGGGCGAAAAACTCTTCGAAGTTCTTTTCGTATTTTTGCGACCAAAGATTCTGGCCGCTATGGCCATCGACGAGCCGCACTGAAACGCGCACTCGTTCTTCCCCTTTCCTTACGTCGCCTTCAAGAACGTATCTTACACCTAAATCTTTCGACACCTGTCGGACATCGATCGACTTGCCTTTGTATTGAAAAGTGGAGTTGCGGGCGATGACTGTGAATGAGCGAATGCGAGAAAGATTGGCGATGATATCGCTCGCGAGCCCATCAGCGATGAAATCTTGGTCCGCCTCAGCGGAAAAATTCTGAAAAGGGAGCACGGCAACAGAAGGCGCTTCGGTTTTGGTGCCGCCGTACTTTATGGATTGTGCTGCCACGCCAACGGGTTCGTCAGGAATTCCAGAACACCGCAGGGCATCTACGATCAGTTCTTTCATCCATGGATAGCGGTGCGGAACTTGAGTTGTTTGTGTGGTCGAGTATCGCGGATTAAAGGTCAGCACCTCAGCAGCCTGTATGCGCGCCTCTTCCAGTCGACCCAAATGATACAGAGCAGCAACCCTAAAGGTACGTGGAAGGATCGCGCCTTTGGGGGCTTTGGAAATTGAAGTATCGAGAGATCGCAGCGCTTCGTCGAAACGCTTAGCGAAGAAGTGAGCGGCTCCTACGGCAAGATAATTCAGAAATGCTCCAGGATCGAGCGGATCCATCTCCTGCGCGATCAGCAGATGGGAAATGGCAGCATCGCTTTCACCATGACCAATTAACGGAAAGGCACAATTTGCAATAACTGCAGTCGACGTTGAATTTAGAGCCAATGCACGATTAGAGAAAGCGATCGCTTTCACCAGATCGCTTCCAAACGTATAATAAGTCCAAGCTCCGATCGAAAGGATGTGAGCATCTTCCGGATCAAGCTGCACGGCCCGATCCACGGTTGTCAATGTGGCTACGATGCCTTCCTTTCGATCGATCCAGCCAAAATTGACCATGCGTCCATGGCTATCGGCCTTTAGCGCCCAAGCCTGTGCAAAATAGGGATCGAGCTTAATGGCTTCGTCGAATTCTGCGATTGCATTTGTAAACCCCTCACGGGTAAAGAGGTTGGAATTAGCCAGACCTTTCAAATAATGATCATAGGCATCGAGACTTTGCGTGGGCTTCGTATGTGCGCGATGGATTTCAGATGCACGTATATTTGGCTCGATGGCGCCGACAACAAGCCGAACGATTTCGTCCTGTACGGCGAAGATTTCAGCGAGGTCGCGGTCGAAATTATTGCGCCATAGCGTTGCACCTGTCTCGGTATCTATAAGACCCACCGAAACTCGCACACGACTTCCAGCCTTTGCGACCGAACCCTCTACCAAATAGCGGACATGCAGGGCGTCTCGGATCGCTTCGTGGTCGACGCGCTTGCCCTTGAATGTGAAGGATGAATTTCTCGAGATTACAAATAGCCAGCGTAATTTAGACAAGGAATTAATTAGGACATCAGACATGCCATCAGCAAAATATTCCTGCTCAGGATCGCTACTGATATTAGCAAATGGCAATACGGCAATGGAGGGGCGACTGGCGCGCGCAGGAACTGCAGACTGTGAAGCCAGAAAAGATGTTTCAGTTACGCGCTCGGTCGAGCTAACAGGAGTTGTATCTGTCGAGTCCCGTAAGCCAGCCTTATGCAGTCCATCAAGCAGGATCTGCATACTGGGCTGATGGATGGTCGGTAGATTTTGCGCAACAAAATCGAGGCTAGCCCGAGGCTCGACGGATGTCAGTTGTTCCAGAGCCGCGCGCGCTTCGGCAGTTCGCCCCAAATGCCCAAGTGCAGCGGCGAGAAAAGCGCGAGCAGGCCATCCGACCCCCGTATTGATTGAAATTGCCTTACGCCCGAATTCGACGGCAATTTCATTGCGTCCAAGATATAGATTTGCGTTGGAAAGACGTGCAATAAAAATGCTAAGTGAGGGATCGCGAGGGCTAAGAGCGATCGCTTTCTCTAGTATCGGGATAGCTTCCGCAGCACGCCCCACGTGCACATAGCCTGTTGCAATCAAGTGATAAGCTCGAGCGAAGCTCGGATCGAGATCGAGTGCTGCTCGGCCAGCGTGGTCTGCCGCCTCGAAGTTCCTTTTGCCCTGCAATGCCCAACCCAGAGCGAGATAGCACATGGGCTCGCGGTCATCGAGTTCCACTGCACGTTGTGCAACGGCCAGCGCCTTGTCCGCACTGGCGTCAGGCGAGAAGCCGTGCAAATGCTGCATGTAAATTGAGAAAGCAAGACCGGCATGGGCCAATGCTAATGTCGGACTTTTCTGAATTGCAGCTTCAAAATATTTTTGGGCACTCAGCTGAGCTTCGCTCGTGAAGCGCGGCAGCAGGAAGTTGCCGCGCTGATAGAGCTCCCAAGAATCGAGGCTCTCGGGTTTGTGTCCCTTGATCCGCTCGTATTCTGCCCGGCTGAGTTCGGGAGCAAGCTGCACTGCAATACTGTGGCTTAGTTCATCCTGTATATCGAAGAGGTCGCTGAATTTTTTATCGTAACTCTGGGTCCACAGATTGTGCCCCGTCGTGCCGTCAATGAGCTGTACCGAGACGCGCAGCCTGTCGGCTTGTTTGCGGACATTTCCCTCAACGACGTAACGAACACCTAGCTCTTTGGCGGGCACCGTCACGTTAACGGAATGTGGTAGCGGCGCGGGTATGGAACGGGGATGAAAACTCATGACCCCTTGTACCGTCGTCATCGTTTCCCCGCCGAGGTGATCGCCAACGC